>CAMWLD010000090.1 GCA_947175005.1 uncultured Ruminococcus sp.
ACGTTATCCTGATTATGCTTTTCCTGATAATGTCCCAAAGCAGGACGGAGGCTGCCGAGGCAAAGGAACGTTATGAAAATGAGGCGGCGGAGATCGCCGCTGCTGCGGAGGAACGTTACGGCAGTGAAATTGACCGTTTGACGAATGAGCTTGCAGACAGCTCGGAGGAGCTTGAAAAAGTCCGTGAAAGCCTGTACTATGCGGATAATCGGGTAAATGCATATGCAAAATTCGATTATTATGCAAGGATAGTTTCCATATCCCTGAGGGTCACGGGGGAGGACAGGGAAATTTATCTTGCGGACGGGAAAAGGACTGTGAGCATTCCGCTTAAGTGGGATAATATGCGCTATTGCGAGAATGCTTTCAGGGCAGAGCTTATGGAGTATGAAAATTCGGAAGAGCCTGTGTTTCTGGTGTTCGGATACAATGCGGGCGAGGTCTATCAAAGGGATTTTGAAATGGTATCAGCTGTGATGAGTGAGATTCAGGGCGATAACCAAAATGTGTACATCAAGTACAATGAAATAAAAGCGGAAAGCGAATAAAAAATGAAAGGACAGGGTAAATATGAGTAAGGAAAAAAGCAAGAAGAGCAAGAAGAAAAACGGCGGCAAGATCGTTTTGCTGCTGATAATAATTATTATTGCGGTGGCGGCTATACTGATCTTCGGCAAGGGCGGTCTCGGTCTTGGCGGAGGCAGCGGTGAGGGCGTGCCTGCGGGGGGGACTATGCCCGTTATGTCGGATACGCCCGAAACGGTGCCGGATACGGTGCCGGAAAGCGAGCAGACAACCGCAGACGGCGAGGACGAAGAGGGACAGCAGGGCAGCCGTGTGATAATCGAGGTTGCAGAGGATAAGATCTTTGCGGACGGCAGCGTTTGCGTGGACACGGCTGTTTTAAGGGATTATCTGCTTGGGGCTGCGGGAGAGGACACAGAGTTTATCCTGCGGGACAACCATGCGGTAAAATCGGTATATGACGAGGCTAAGGGCGTGCTTGATGAGCTGGGGTATGAGTATACGGGAGATGTTGTGGAGTAAAGTGCCGACAAAGCTAATAGGCTGAATAAAGATATATGGTTATCCCGCAGATAGGTCAGAAGCCGCTTGGTATATGTGCAGACGCATTTAAACGTGGAGGGGTATTGCTCCCGGGCACTTTTCCAATGGGTAGTTTTTGACTGTGCGTCCGGGATAACCATATGCGTTTTTAACATTCAAATATGCGGACACGAATAATAAGGAGAAATTATAATATGAAAAAGAAGGAGAATTCATTTCTATCTTATATACTTCCATTTATTACATTTGAAGCGTAACGGTCATGCAAATAAATAAACGATCGGGGGTGGCGGAATGTCGAGAAAATGTCTGATATGCAAGTGCGAACTGGGAGTTTACGGGATATGCGATGAGTGCAAGGAAACAAACCGTGTGATGAGGGAGCAGAGCGCCGATCTTTCGGGGTATACCGCTTTGGTGACAGGGGGACGGATAAGGATAGGTTATGCCGTTTGTCTGCGTCTGCTGCGGTGCGGCGCAATGGTGACGGCGGTGACGAGATTCCCCTATGACGCATTGCAGCGGTACAGCAGAGAGCCCGATTTTGAAGAGTTCAGGGACAGGCTGACGATCTGCGGCTTTGATTTGAAGCGGGCGGACAGGATAGGGGAGCTGATAGACTTTGTTAAGGAGACTTATCCCGAGGGGCTGGACATTCTTGTGAACAACGCCGCTCAGACCATTCGCAAAGCACCCTCTTATTATGCAGAGCTGGCGGCGGGGGAGCGGAGGATAGCAGGGGCACTGGCTGCTTGCCCGTCGGGAGACGAATGCCGTTCGGAGGATTTGGCAGGAGAAAATGCGCCCTATATTTCGGGAAAAGATGTTGGTATCATCAAGAAAATAGTGCCTGCGGAAAACAGCGGCGGGAATTTTCCAGTACCATTTGAGGGAGGCGGGGAGGTCTGCGGATATGAAACGCCAATGCATAATTCCTGGGTGGCAAAGGCGGAGGAAATTTCCCCTGCGGAAATGCTGGAGGTGCAGCTGATAAATGTAACAGCGCCCTTTCTGCTGGTGGGGCAGCTTAAATCACACATGGCAAAAAGCCCTCACAGAAACAGGTTTATCATAAACGTTTCCTCGGTGGAGGGGCGGTTCAACAAAAAGATGAAGCTTTCCAGGCACGTTCACACCAATATGGCAAAGGCTTCGGTGAACATGATGACTCATTCACTAAGCAGCGAATATGCGGCGGCGGGGATATACATTTACAGTGTTGACCCGGGGTGGGTGTCAAACCAGTTTCCTGCGGAATATGAGGTTTCAAAAAGCCATGTGCCATACCTTTCCTATGAGGACGGGGCGGCGAGGATATGTCACCCGATATATCTCCATCTGAATGATGAAAAACATCCCCGTGACGCAGGGGCGCTGTACAAGGATTTTAAGATACAGGAATACTGATTAGAAGTTAGAGGCTGGATATTACAGCGGCAAGGAATTTTTCCCTTGCCGCTTTTGATATTTATCGGGATTTTAAACGTACGGTTTGCGTGAAATTTTTTACAGCCTGAAATGCCTTGATGTGACGGTCATGCGCAGGCACAATTCCGACCGCTTACATTTGATTTTTAAAACTAAAAACAATAAAAAAATAACACGCAAAAATCACAGGAAAATTTACAGAATATTAAAAAAGTCAATGACGGAAAAAGCGGCTTTTTCATGATCGTGCAAATGTCGGAAACAAACGGATTTTACAAGAGTTTGCAGGTTAAACGTTTTCAAAAGGATGAATAACAAAAAGTTTATAAAGTGTGCTAATTTTATTTAATAAGTCTTGTAAATATGTCAAACAATTGCCCCCCGAAATATTGTATAATATATGTAAGATAAGTTTTGGAAGCATTCCGTTATTGGAATGAAATATCAAAAAATACTTAACAAATTCACAGAGAATTTTTAACATTCCGGAGCCGTTCCGGGACATATAAGGCAAACGTCCGGGAGGGTGTTTGCAGATTAAAAAATCTTTTTTCGGTGGTGTCGATCTTCAAAATGAAAAAAATACAGGTCAATAATCTTGGGTATATGCAGGGCTGTCCCAAGGCTGCTGTCTGCTGCGTTAATACGGGTATCTTTTATATTGTGGACGCAGACAGGAATCTGAGCGTTTATGCGGACAGACTTTCCCCTCAGTTTTATGACCGTGAATCGGGAAATATGGTAAGGCTGGCGGATTTTTCCGCATTCAATACAAAGGGCAGATTTTACATTCGGGCAGGGTACAGGCGGTCGGAGATATTTGAAATTTCCGACACACCCTATAGGGATATCAGAGGCGAGGTGCTTCACGGGATATACCTTAACCGCTGCGGCTTTGATTATGAAAGCGACAATGCAGAGGGGCGCATTCCCGGAAGATTTTCCCGAAAGGCGTGCCATATGGAAGCGGTGACTGCGGGAGAGGGGAAAATATCGGCAAACGGCGGCTGGCACAGCGGCGGAGGCTACGGCAAAAGCGTGCTGCGCACCTGCACGGCGCTGGGGACGATGATGTACGCTATGAGAATGTTTCCCGAAAGCATTAAGGGGAATGAACGTGAACTGCTTCTGGATGAGTGCAAATGGGGGCTGGACTGGCTGATGAAAATGCAGGACAGCGACGGCGGCGTTTACGACAAGATATACACGGTAAATGAAACAGGCAGCAATATTCCCGAGGAGGACGAATGCGTATACAGGGCAGGAGAGAAAACCTGCGTGGCGGCGCTGCGGTTTACGGCGGCGGCGGCTTTGGGGGCGCAGTGTTTCGGAGATATTGACAAGGGCTATGCGATGAAGCTTTCAAAGGCGGCGGAGGCTTCCTGGCTGTGGGTGCTGCAAACGGAGGAAATGGGATATTACATGAGTCCCGTGGGCGGCGCTTCTCCCGAGGGAGACGGAGTATATCCGCTGGAGGGGGAATTTATGTGGGCAATGTGCGAACTGTACGGGCTTACGGGCAGCGACAGCTTCAGAGATATGATAAGGAAAAAATATTATATGTCGGAATTCTGCGGGTTCGGTGATTTTTCCTGCGGCGGATTCGGGGCGCTTTCCTATTTGCTGGGAAGAAGAGTCAAGGATAGGAATGTGGAGGCGTTTATTAGAAAACGTCTGACGGACAGGGCGGACAGAATGTGGATAGCCGACCGAGGCAGCGGTTACCGCACGGCAAGGTCGGCAGGGGGCGGATATATGTTCGGCAGCAATTTCCATATCCTCTGCGACTGCATGGCGTTTATCACGGCGTTTCTTATAAGCGGGGAAAAGAATTATCTTGTGGGGGCGACGGATCAGCTTTCCTATGTGTTCGGGGCTAATCCTATGGGGATAAGCTATATTACGGGCACGTCCGAGTGCAGGTGCGGCAGTCCCAGTCACAGACTTTCGGTTGCCTTTGAGGCAAACGGCGGCACGATTGTGGGGGGAATGATAGTTTCGGGGGCTAACTCCATGAGAAGCAATGAATATTCCAAGTGGCACATTGACAGAGATGCGCCTCCTGCGAAATGCTATGTGGACAGCGCGTTCAGCAGTTCTACGAATATGCCTTCGGTGCAGTTTTCCGCTCCTGTTATATTTATTTCGGCGTTTTATGACAAGGTGGGGAGAAGTGCGCTTTCCGGTATAAGGTCGGTGGGCGGCAAGAGTGAACGGACAGTTTAAGAAGCAAAAGCAAAACCAACAGACTGAGGAATAATGAGATGAAATATTGAGAATGACCTTAAGTAACATTAATATTTTTTTCCTTGTTGTCCATGACAGAATTTACACGTCGGTGTAACGGCCGCTTTTAAAAATCCCCCATTTTTTACAGGAGAATAATATGAAAAAGGTTATTTCGATATTAATAATGTCAATTGTTTTTTCATTTTTCGGCATACAGGCATACGGGAATGAGGCAAGTGATGAAACCTATAGGGGATATATAGGCGACGGTACTTTTGACGGATATAATTATACGTGCAGTTTGCTTGATGAGGAACTCGTTACTTGCGGAAGTTTTACTTCTTGGTATTACTACAGAGATAAAGAAAAAAAGTATTATTTGAAGTATGAGGACTTTATTGACCTGTCGGACAAAAAAATAATAGTACCCGACAGGGTGAACGGTCATGATATATGCTATATAAACGGCAGCTGCGGATTCAGAAAATTTGACCTTAATCCCGAAAATAAGTATATGAAATGCGTTGACAACGTTATTTTCAGCAAGGACGGAAAAGCGCTTATTTCCTACGCACAATATGACGAGCGGACGGAGTATGTGATTCCTACGGGCACGGAAGTAATATGCTATGCTGCATTTAGGGATTGCAAAAAAGCCAAAAAAATAAAGCTGCCAAATTCTGTAAAGGAATTTAATGCCGACTCATTTTCATATATGAATTTAAAAGAATTGACATTGCCTGTCGATATAGAGGTTATCCCTGATTTTTGCTTTTATGCGAATTATGAACTTACAAATTTTAATATTCCCATAAATTCAAAATTAAATACTATTGAAACAATAGCTTTTGCTTATTGCAATAATTTACATGAGCTTTACTTACCGTCCTTTGAAATGATGATTGACAGAAGTGCCTTTGGAGTGTTGCGTGAAAGAAAAACATCAATTCAACTTAAAAGCTATGTTCAGCCCAATCCAACAATTGAGGGAAACACTTTGAAATGGGATAAGATTTCAAATGCCTCCTATTATGAAATTTATCAAAAGCTGAATAACGGCGAGTATAAGCTGTTGGGCAAAACAAAGTCAACATCTCATACCTTTGAAACGCTCAGACAAGGGACTGTTTATACCTTTGCGGTGAAACCTGTATCAGTTATTCCTGCGGCCAATTATAACAAGGAGACCGATGAGGAATATTTTCCCGAAACCTTTACCATTGAGGGGACTATGTCGGAGGATATTTCGGTGAGGTGCAAATAACGGCGTTTTTTCGGGGAAGTGATTTTCCGATGAAAAATAAAAAGAAATGAGGATATTATTTATGGAAATTTTGGCAAGCAGCGATAAGATCGCTTACACAGGCAGAGTAGACAAAAAGGAAAACGGTGTGGATTTTTACTATGCCTCATCTCAGGCGGAGGTCAAATTCAAGGGGACGGAAATTTCCGTAACTGTCAATATGAACTCGGTATGGGGCAGCGTTGCCCTTGGGTACATTATCGACGGCAGGGAGGGGAAAATTCCCGTGCACAAGTACAACGACGGAAAAAATGTGACATATCAGGCGGCAAATTCTCTGGAGGCGGACAAGGAACACACACTGATAATTTTTAAGCGGCAGGCGGCAAACCACAGCTTTACGCTGGTTTCATTCTCCTGCGACGGTGAATTTTTACAGCCGGGTCCCCGCCCTTCTTTGAAGCTGGAATTTTACGGAGACAGCGTTTCCGCAGGCGAGGTAAGCGAGGCGGAGGATTTTGCGGGACGGTGCGATCCTGCTTCCCATGACAGTGCGTATGACAACAGCTATCAAAGCTACACATGGCGGACGGCAAGGCTTCTGAATGCGCAGTTTCACAACATTGCACAGGGGGGAATTGCGGTTTTTGACGACACGGGGTGGTTCCATGCACCGAAGATGATAGGCATGGAATCGGTTTACGACAAGCTTTGCTATTTCCCCGAGGGGGGCGAGATAACCGAGTGGGATTTTTCAAGGTACACTCCCGATATCGTAGTGTTTGCTCTGGGGCAGAACGATCAGCACAACGGCATTACAGGCAAGGATGATGTGGACATTTACGACCCCGATACCCGAAGCAAGTGGAAAGAGGGGTATAAAAAAATTGCCCGTAATATTCACAAGTATTACGGCAGCGGGACTAAGTATATTTTCATAACAACGCTGCTTATGCACGACCCCGAGTGGGACAGGGCCATTGATGAGATAGTAAATGAACTGAATGCCGAGGGACAGAAAGCTTATCATTTTATGTTCAAGCGCAACGGCGCTGCGACCCCCGGACATCCGAGAATTTCCGAGCACAAGGAAATGGCGGAGGAACTGGCGGGATTTATCCGCAGCGAGGTCTTATAAGGTGCGGACAAATTATCGGCGCTGAAATATAAACGGAGATATAAAAATGTGGATATACGAATTTGATTTCGGGGTACTGGATTTTATCCGAGAAAATATTGTCTGCCCCCCGCTGGACGCTGTTATGAAGATATTTACCTACGGCGGCAGCGGGGGAGCGGTATGGATAGCGGTTTCCTTGTGCATGATGTTTTCACGGTCAAAAGAGCTGCGGACAACGGGTATAATTATGGCAGCTATGCTGGTCATGACTCTGCTTTTTGACAATATCCTGCTGAAAAATCTTATAGCACGCCCACGCCCTTTTGTGCAGAGACCCGATATTATTCTTTCCATATCGCCGCCCGGGGGATATTCCTTTCCCTCGGGGCATTCCTGTTCTTCATTCGGGGGAGCGGCGGTCATTGGTATGAGGGTAAAGAAAAGAGCTGTAAGAGCTGCTGTCTGGGCTGCTGCGGCGCTTATTGCTTTTTCACGGCTTTATTTTTACGTGCACTTTCCCACGGACGTTATTGCAGGGGCTGTGCTGGGGTGTGTGTTGGGGATAGCTTGCGTTTGGGCGGGGGAGAAAATTTCGGTTAGTATAGATCGCAGAAGTGACAGTTAATATAAACATTTTCTCCCCGCACCGCAGTCTCACAGCCGCAAGGCCATGGACGGGGAGAAAATCCCTCCGGAGCTTTGAAAAAAATCATGAGCCTCTCAGCTGGTGACCGCCCTTGCTGCGGATTATCCCCATTATCCGCTTTGCTTCGCCGGGGCGGCATATTACCTGAATGGACGAGGTTGTGGGACGAGGCTCACGGGTGGCACGCTCGGCAGGGGGACTGTACATGGTCAAGGGCACTCCCGTGACTCCGCCCACGCTCATATTGGTGAAAAAGCCTATGGGGGTG
>CAMWLD010000091.1 GCA_947175005.1 uncultured Ruminococcus sp.
GATTATTTGAAGCCGCAGGGACTAAAAGGGCAGGGAAGTGCAAAAATATGTTTTCCTGCCCGTAATTTTTAGTTTTATCAGTTACTGTGCCATGTCAGAGCTCATGCCCCGGCATGTTGTTTTTTTGCGTTTTTCCATAAATTACATAATTTGGAAAAAAATTTTATAAAATAGTTGACAAAACTAATAAATATGTGGTATAATATAGTATATATTGTCAGATTGGATAAAGAATGGCATTATGATAGATATTTTAATGGCGGTTTATGACGGCGGGGAGTTTCTGGGCGCTCAGATAGATTCCATAATTTCTCAGACCGAGAAGGACTGGAGGCTGCATATTTGCGACGATGGGTCGGCGGACGGTTCTTTTGAGCGGGCGTGTGAGTATGAGAAGCGTTTTTCGGATAAAATAAGGGTAACGAGGAATGAAGTCCCTACCGGGTCTGCCAAGGGAAATTTCATGGGAATGCTGAAAAATTCCACGGCGGAATATGTGATGTTCTCCGATCAGGACGATGTGTGGAAGCCGGAGAAGATACGGCTCACCTTAGAGAAAATGCGGGATATGGAGCGGGAATTTCCGGGCTCGCCGCTGCTGGTTCACACGGATATGTCGGTGGTAGGCAGGGATTTGAATGTGACTGCGTCCTCGTTTATAAGGTTTCAGGGGCTGAATCCCGAGTGCAAAAGCCTTAACAGGCTGTTATGTCAGAATAATATAACCGGTTGCACAATGATGATGAACCGTGCGCTTGTAGATATTGTAAAGGACGCCCCTGCGGAGGAAATGCTTATGCATGACTGGTGGGCAGGGCTTGCGGCGGCGGCTTTCGGGCATATCGGGTTTGTGGATATTCCGCTGAATTTGTATCGGCAGCACGGGGGGAATCAGCTGGGGGCTGTGAATAACAGGAGCGTTCGGGGGGCGGTCAGAGTGATGAAGAGAAGCGAGGAAACGAAAAAGCGGCTTTCGGTCACTTATGAGCAGGCGGCGAAATTTTACGAATATTACAAGGATATTCTTAATGCGGACAGCAGGGGGATTCTTGAAAAATATATCGCTATCCCGAAAATGGGAAAGGCTGCCCGGATATGCGGGCTTATAAAATATGATTTTCTGAAGCAGAATTTTATGGCTGCGGCAGGGCAGCTGGTGTTTTGCTGATTACTAATTTTTTACTCATTAGGATATTATGTGTATACACATAAAAAATATATAGAAGCGGAAAACGCAGTGCAGAGCGGAATTTCCAGAATGCTTCATTATGAAGCTTCTGCCTCGTTTCCTGTTTCGGACGGGAAAGGATACGAATATGAAAGGAATAATTCTCGCAGGCGGTTCGGGGACAAGGCTTTACCCCCTGACCATGATAACCTCAAAGCAGCTTTTGCCCATTTACGACAAGCCTATGATCTACTATCCTCTGTCAACTCTTATGCTGGCGGGGATAAGGGATATTCTCATTATCTCAACGCCCACCGATCTGCCCAATTTCAAGAAGCTTCTGGGGGACGGTTCGGCTTACGGGATAACCCTTTCTTATAAGGAACAGCCCAGTCCCGACGGGCTTGCGCAGGCGTTTATTTTAGGTGAGGAATTCATTGGGGACGACTGCTGCGCTATGGTGCTGGGGGATAATATTTTCTATGGAAACGGGTTTGGAAAGGTTCTTCGGAGCGCTGTGGAGAATGCGGAGAAAAACCGTAGGGCAAGCGTTTTCGGATATTATGTTGAAGACCCGGAACGGTTCGGAGTGGTGGAATTTGACAAGGACGGCAAGGTCATTTCGGTGGAGGAAAAGCCTGCGGAGCCAAAGTCGAATTATGCCATAACCGGGCTGTATTTCTATGACAACAGGGTCGTGGAATATGCAAAAAATCTGAAGCCTTCCGCTCGTGGTGAGCTGGAGATCACCGATCTTAACAGGGTTTTCCTGGAAAATGGCGATCTTGATGTACAGCTTTTGGGGAGAGGCTTTGCATGGCTTGACACCGGGACAATGGACAGTCTTATGGAGGCGGGTCAGTTCGTTCAAATGGTTGAGAAGCGGCAGGGTGTGAAAATTTCCGCTGTGGAGGAAATTGCATACAAAAACGGCTGGATAACCAAGGAAAAGCTTATTGAATCCGCCGAAAGATATGGGAAATCCACCTACGGTCAGCACCTTAAAAAGGCTGCCGAGGGGAAAATAATGTATTAAATAATTAATGATTAATAATTAATAATGAATGGGAGCCTGTGATACAGAATCTTGCGGCTTGCAAAGCGTTATCAATTTTATTTATTTTATTAATTATTAATTGAATAGTTGCCGAAAGGGCAAAAAGCCATGAAGATCATGTGTATACACATAACAAATGAGATCATTATTAATTATTAACTGTTAATTATTAATTGATTTTCGGGAGTTGATTTGATGAATATTCTCATTACGGGAGGCAAGGGGCAGCTGGGTACTGAGCTTGTGAAATGCTTTGAGCGTGGGTCTACCGAGCTTGGAACGCCTGATATATTAAAGAGTGAAAACAATGTCCGGGCTATTGATGTGGACGAGCTGGACATTACCGATATAAATGCGGTTCGGGAGTTTTTCCGGGAAAATGCCTTTGACTGCGTTATCAACTGCGCTGCGTTCACTAATGTGGACGGATGCGAGACCAGTTTTGACGCTGCTTTCAAGGTGAATGCCATTGGTGCGAGAAATTTGGCTATGGCGTGCAGGGACTGCGGTGGGAAGCTTATTCATGTGTCTACCGATTATGTTTTTTCGGGGGACGGCAGCACGCCTCGGAGTGAGTGCGATTTGCCTGCGCCGAAAAGCGCTTACGGCAGCACGAAATATCTTGGTGAGCAGTATGTAAGGGAATTCTGCCCGAAATATTTTATAGTGCGCACGGCGTGGCTTTACGGGTATTACGGAAAGAATTTTGTGAAAACCATGATAAATGCGGGGCGCAAATTCGGCAAGCTGACGGTTGTGAACGATCAGCGGGGCAATCCTACAAATGCCGCAGACCTGGCGCACCATTTAATAAAGCTGATAGACAGTGAGGAATACGGCGTTTATCATGCGACGGGGGCGGGGGAGTGCTCCTGGTATGATTTTGCGGCGGAAATTATACGGCTTGCGGGTGTGAATGCGGAGGTTTCGCCCTGCACGTCTGCGGAATATTCTGCGGCGCACCCCGAGGCGGCTGACAGACCCTTTTATTCCGCTTTGGACAATGCCATGCTGCGGGTGACTGTGGGGGACGAGTTCCGTCCCTGGCAGGAGGCTTTAGCGTGCTTTATGAAAAATTTCCGTGAGACCGAGGAGTTCGGAAATTTAGGGAAATAGGCTGCAAATACCGCAAGGACTTGCAGGGGCAGCAAGTAAAAATGTGTGTGTGTATACACATAAAACAAAAATCTTGTTTCTTGCTTCTGAATTTCTGTGAAAAGCGGAAGCAATACACTCAAAGTAAAGCGATACAAATAAACTGAAATATCAATAGAAAGCAGGTTCTAATAATGACTGTTATCGTTACCGGCGGAGCGGGATTTATCGGCTCTAACTTCATTTTTCATATGCTGGGGAAATACCCAGATTATCGGATAATTTGCCTGGATTGTCTGACCTATGCGGGCAATATGTCCACCCTTAAAGGGGTCATGGATAATCCGAATTTCCGTTTTGTCAAGGCTTCCATTACCGACAGGGAGGCTGTGGACAAGCTTTTTGCCGAGGAAAATCCCGATATTGTGGTGAACTTTGCGGCGGAGAGCCATGTTGACAGGTCTATCGAGAATCCCGGGGTTTTCCTGGAGACCAATATCCTGGGCACGCAGACTCTTATGGACGCTTGCCGTAAGTATGGGATAAAGCGTTATCATCAGGTGTCCACCGACGAGGTTTACGGGGACTTGCCCCTTGACAGACCCGACCTTTTCTTTACCGAGGAAACGCCCATTCACACGTCCTCGCCCTATTCTGCTTCAAAGGCTTCTGCCGATCTGCTGGTAATGGCTTATCACAGGACTTTCGGGCTGCCTGTGACTATTTCGAGGTGTTCAAACAATTACGGGCCTTATCATTTCCCCGAGAAGCTTATCCCGCTGATGATCGCAAATGCGCTGGCGGACAAGCCTTTGCCTGTTTACGGTAAGGGGGAGAACGTTCGTGACTGGCTTTATGTGGAGGATCACTGCAAGGCAATTGATCTGATAATTCACAAGGGGACTGTCGGGGAGGTCTACAACATTGGCGGGCACAATGAAATGGCTAATATTGACATTGTGAAGATCATTTTAAAAGAGCTTGGGAAGCCCGAGAGCCTTATTACCTATGTTGCCGACCGCAAGGGGCATGATATGAGGTATGCCATTGACCCGGCGAAGATACACCGTGAACTGGGCTGGCTGCCGGAGACAATGTTTGCTGACGGTATCAAAAAGACCATTCAGTGGTATTTGGACAACCGGGAATGGTGGGAGGAGATTATTTCCGGAGAGTATCAGAATTATTATGAAAAAATGTATGCTAATAGAGGATAGAGGCTGGATATTCCAAATATGTCAAGAATACGGATAATGTTGAAATGAACCGAATGTATAGGGGGAGGGGGGTATATTTGACTACTGTCGGAAGAGATTATTTTTGAACGAAAGGATTAGGCATAATGCACGAAAGCTCATACAGAATAATGACAGGCTTTGTTAATAAATACATTGCCACCAAAAAGGAATGTACCGTTTTGGACATAGGCAGCCAGCTCATTGACGGGCAGCAGGGACTGGGGTCTTACAAAAACCTGTTTACTGATATGCCCGGGGTATCTTATAAGGGTCTTGACATGGTGGAGGGGCTGAATGTGGACGTGGTATTGCAGTCTCCCTATAACTGGTCAAATGTGCAGGCAAATTTGGCGGATTTTGTGATCTCCGGGCAGATGCTTGAGCACGTGGAATTTCCTTGGCTTACGTTTATCGAGATCAACCGTGTATTGAAGCCCGGAGGGGTATGCTGTATAATTGCACCTTCCTCGGGAATAATGCACAACTTCCCTTTAG
The DNA here is from genome assembly GCA_947175005.1 of uncultured Ruminococcus sp. Lineage (GTDB taxonomy): Bacteria > Bacillota > Clostridia > Oscillospirales > Ruminococcaceae > Huintestinicola. The sequence continues at coordinate 5,054 of CAMWLD010000091.1, forward strand.
ACTGCTACAGATATTATCCCGACGGCATGGCAGCTTTGGCTGCATATGCCAGTCTTGAAATAATAGAATGCTATGCGGAGTGGGAAGCGGATAAATATCCGGGGAGAGACCCCGAATGGCGCGACTGCGTTGTTATTGCAAGGAAACGCCCGAATACGCTTGTCAGGCGGGTCAAGAATACAATTAAGCGGTGGGCTGTTCATACGGTGTCGAAAGCGTGCCTTGATAAGAAGGATTTTAAATCCCGAAACCCTGTTCTCGACACGGGTCGATATTCCATATCGAAAGCGGAGATCGACGAAGCCCCGAAAATGTACTTTGATACGGGTAAGGGCTTTAACGAAAATGAGACCATGCGGTTCCCGTCAGGCTCGAAGATAGACAAAAAGGTCGTATTTCCACTGACGGGCGGCGTATTAAAGCGGGTCCGCTTTGACCCCTGCGAAAAGCCCTGCTTGATCAGAAACATAAAATTCATAGCAGGAAATGACGAGCTGAAACCCTGCTTGTGCAACGGAAAGCGGATACGGGGGGGGGTATGGTATATGTATTTGACCATAATGACCCTTGGTTTGAGCTTGATGTAAGCGGCGGCGGATACGAGGCCGTTGAGTTAACATATGAAATAGTTCAGATGAATTCTGAAATGGCGGGAGATATTCTCGGTGCATTAAAATAAATTTAATTACCGGAGGCAAAATATAAATGGGAAAATTCAAATTTATCGAAACAGGCATAGAGGGGCTGTATGTAGTCGAGCCCACGGTTTTCGGCGACAACCGGGGATATTTCATGGAGACCTACAACGCCGAGTTTGAGCCTTATGTAAAGCACTTAGACGGGTCGCCCGCGCAGTTCGTGCAGGACAATCAGTCCAGGTCAAAAAAGGGCGTGCTGCGGGGTCTGCATTTTCAGAAGAAGAACCCTCAAGGAAAGCTTGTGCGTTGTCTTGAGGGGGAAGTTTATGATGTTGCTGTTGACCTGCGAGGAGGCAGTGAGACCTATGGGAAGTGGTACGGCGTGCTGCTGACCGAGGAGAACAAGAAGCAGTTTTATGTGCCCGAGGGCTTTGCTCATGGGTTTGCGGTGCTTTCGGAAAATGCTACATTTTCTTATAAGTGCACACGGTACTATGACCCCTCCGATGAGGGCGGGATCATGTGGAATGACCCGGATATCGGTGTGGACTGGAATGTGCCGGACGGGGTGGAGATACTGCTTAGCGAGAAGGACAAGCTGCACCCGGGGCTGAAAGACCTTAACTTTCATTTTTAAAAAGGTGAGTGACATTTTTTGAGTTTAAAGAAAAAACTGCTGGCGGTTATCGGTCTGCTGCTTTTCCTCCTGTTGGGGGCGCTGTCCGTTTATATATCGTCTGCGGACAATTTGGAGAATAAACGCCTAGGTTACATCAATATTGAGCTTGGAGCGGGTGAATTTCAGCTTGTTAACTGGCAGTCCTCGGGAAACAGCTATATTTCCGAATCCGATCCTATGATAATCATGGAAAATATTAACTGTTATATACATTCCTTGAAAATAGAGGGAAAGTGGAACGGAAATGAACCTATCGCAGTGTATTATACTAATACCCCGGAGGAAGAATTTTCCGAGGAGAAAAAAATGCTTCTGCCCTATAGCATAGTAGGGGGCAATGTGTATATTTATCCCAAAACACAAGTCTATTCTATTAGGCTAGATCCTACCGAGGAAGCAGGGCAGGAGCTAGCTATTTCCGCAGTGGAGATAAATGACCGTTCGTTGATACTCAGCTTTTCACGGTTTATGACCTTGTGCGTGTTCCCCGTAATGGTGTATGCGGCTGTTGCCGCAGGGTTTATTTATCTTAGGGGAATAAAGGTTTACGGAGCCGTTTTTCGGAAATATGTGCCCCTGCTCAAAAATCTTATTGACAGGGATCTGAAAGTAAAATACCGCCGCAGCGTGTTGGGATTTCTTTGGAGTATTCTCAATCCTTTGCTCATGGCGCTGGTAATCACGGTTGTTTTCTCTAAAATATTCCGTTTTCAGATAGAATATTTTACCGTTTATTACCTTACGGGTTCGCTGATCTTCAACTTTGTCACCGAGGCAACGACCTCTTCAATGACAAGCGTGCTGGGGGCGGCGGGGCTGATAAAAAAAGTGTATATCCCGAAATATATTTTCCCAATGCAAAAATGTATGTTCGCATTTATAAATATGCTTTTTGCTTCTGTGGCGGTGCTGGCGGTAATATTTATTCAGGGAATGCCGCTGCACTGGACGGCGCTTTTGTTCCCGGTGCCTATGCTGTACGCTTTTGTGTTTTCCTTTGGAATGGGTCTGATACTTTCCTCACTGACAATATTTTTCCGGGACATGGAACATCTTTACTCTGTTTTCGTGTCGGTTTGGATGTATTTAACGCCTATAATTTATCCCGAGGACATTCTGCCGGAGACGGTCAAAGGCTTGATGAGGCTCAATCCCATGTACCATTATGTGGGATATTTCAGAGATGTGGTAATGTACGGGAGTGTTCCCGGAGCGGCGGAAAATATGATCTGCGTTTCCTTTTCGCTGATGTTTTTGGGCGTCGGACTGCTGTTTTTTAAGAAAACACAGGACAGGTTTATTTTGTATATTTGACGGGAATTATGTGTATACACATTATTCTTGCATTTGATAAAGAGGTTAAAACAACATGGAAAATGCGATAACCGTTGATAACGTTACCATGCAGTTCCGCATGGCAAAGGAAAAGGTGGACAGCATAAAGGAATATGCAATAAAATTCCTGAAAAAGCAGCTGGTGTACACCGAGTTCACGGCTTTAAACGGTGTTTCCTTTGAGGTGAAAAAGGGCGAAGTTATGGGGCTTGTGGGGCTGAACGGTTCGGGGA
>CAMWLD010000092.1 GCA_947175005.1 uncultured Ruminococcus sp.
ATATTTCTGCCTGGCTCGTGGGCTCGGACATGTGTATAATAGACAGGTCAATATTATGTGAAAAAGAAAATGCGGAGAATTTTCGGTTCCTCCGCATTTTTTACATTTTGCATTTTTTGCACACGGTCAGTCTTCAAGGGATTTTTGCAGGTCGTCAAGAATGTCCGCCAATTCTTTTTTGGCTTCTTCGCTGTCCGTTTCTTCAAGCAGCTTCATAACTTGTTTTATACGCTTCATAAGCTGCCTGTTATATGCGTCGAATTGCTTATCGGTCATTCCCATTTTTAGCACCTCCTTAAAATCAGTCCGGCAGTTCAACCGGCTGCAATTTTAATTTGATTTTGGTAAGTTCCTCATCAATTATCTTGATCGTTTCGGTCGCTTCCTCTTTAATGGCAGTTTCCTTGATCCGTTTCAGCCGGAAATATTCGTCAATTAACTGTCCGTCATATTGCTTATCGGTTTGTCCCATATTTAATACCTCCTCAAATTCGTTTCTGTTGTTTGGTTTCCTAATACTATCCTTTTTATATTATTATACCACATTTTCCGGATTTGTCAAGCAGCGAATTTGCGGCAGGGCAAATTTTTATCCGGAATATTTATTCGGAATTATTATTCCACCATGGGCTTGACCGCCACAGCAATCTCCTCGTCCTCTATCTCTCTTATGGCAGGCAGTGCGGCAAGCAGAGAAACTCCGAGGGTAACGGCAACGCCTATGAAATAAGCAAGGAATCCGATAAACAGGCTGAAAAGGGACAGATTGCCGTAATTTCCCCAAACGGTAGTTATCATAATCGACGCCAGTACAAACGCTATCACCGCCGCCCAGATCACAGGCTCTGCCGCTTGGCGCAGAGCGGAGCTTTCCAGCTGCTTGTCGGTCATGCCCGCAGCCCGCATAAGGGCAAAGCCCCGCCTGTTCTCCAGTATTCCCGACATGGTAACGTTCACCGCATTGGCAAAGGCAATAAGTGCGGCGGTTATTGTAAGTATAGTCCCTATGACCTTGACGATCACATACTCAAAGGGTTCCGAATAAGAGTTCCGAACACTGTAAGGCCCTATATTTTCTCTTATCCATTTTTCGGCATTTTGTCTGTTTGTGCCCTGTTCAAGGGTGATATTGGCATAGGTGAAATATGCATAATCGTTTATTATTTCCGAATACATCTGCTCTGCTTCCTCTGTGACCTCATTAAGCAGATTTTCGGAGACCCTGAAGCCTGTGATGACCTCTGTATAGCTAAAAGTTTCCTCATTGTTTTCGTCAATAAAACCATAGTGTTTTTGTGACCCCTCGCCTTTGTTTATAAATACCGCTGTTATCTCCTTTGATATCTCCTCAAATCCGTTTTCGCTCTGTCCCCATAAGACATAGCCGTTTATACCGTTTATTGTATGCACAGCAACATTTAAAACAGCTTTTTCTATTGTTATTACAGGCGGGTCTGTATGCTGTTCGTCATTATCGCCTGTATAATAAGGCAAAACAAAAACATAGTTTTCCTTTACAGCCTCCTCATAATCAATACCGTAGCTGCCAAACTTTTCCTCAAAGGTCTCTTTGCTGTACCGTTCCACTCCTCCTGCCATATTGTCTATGCGGAATTTGAAGTATGGCTCTTTACGAAACGAGTCATAAGGACTCAAAATGATCCCCTGTTCTTTGGCTTCGGATATTTTTTCCGAAAAAAATCCGTTTCCTTCTTCTATTGGCATAAGCCTGGCTGCCAAGGCAGAAAAGCTCATATTTGCCGTTTCTTCGGTGGGTATCTCGCCGTCATACCAGTTGGCTCTGACATCTTCCTCCATCATCCGCAGGGTGAAAAACACCGTGGAAAACAGGGCGATACCCATAGCCATTGAAGCAGAGGCCGCAAGAAACCGCCTGCGCTCAATCCTTGCCACAGCCGCCGAAAGCTTTTGCAGGAAATTTTCGGGAGATAGCTTATCAAATGGCGTGAGCATGATACGGCTTTTGCTTTTGCCTTCCTTTTTCACGGGCGTTAAAATAAACGCAGCATGAAGCTTTTTGTACAGTTCGGGATTTTTGGCATTCTGCTCGGGGAATGGGGATCTCCCGCTTTTTCTTACTCCCTCCATAGCCTCCACGGGGTTCACCTTTTTAATGCCCACACCAATACCGTAGGAGGATAAAAATACCCAGCCTATCCCCATTACCGCCGCCATCAGCAAAAGCAAAGGATTTATTTCAAGTACAACACCCTCGGTCAGGATATCACGCATATAGAAAATTCCGTTAAGCAGCTTAACCGCCAGCGCAACCAGAGAAGTGCCCAGTATCAGCCCCATAGGCACAGCTGCCGCCCCCAATATCAGCCCCTCAAAAATGCTTACCGCATAAAGCTGCTTGTCTGTCGCTCCTATTGCCATTAAAAGCCCCACATCATGCTGCTTTGAAGCGGCTATCTGCTGAAATTCGCAGTCAATGACCACCCGCCCGAAAGCAAGGATTATCAAAACAAATATGCACATCAGAGCAAAATATACCGCCGTGTCCGCTATTGCCTCGCTGCCCGATAATTCGGCAATCGCCAGATAATGGTTAAGCACCAGAGCATCGAAATAATAAGAAGGGGCAACATCTGGATGCTGTATGAACGTTTTATCGACTATTTGTATGGGAATACCCTCTTTTTCACACATATCCAGAAGAATGGTGCGGTAATTTGCCGTCCTGTCGTTAAAGCGCACAAAAAGGTTATATTTTACCTCCATGTTCGCCTTGTTTTCAAAAAAATCGTCATCCATGTGGATAAAAGTATAATAATAATTGTCCTGTCCCGAAATGCCGCATACGGTGTAAACCTTTTCGTAGCTTTTAACAAGCTTCCCCGGATAGTCTATCCCTATTCTTTCGTGAGTATTGATGCTTACGGTTATCTTATCCCCAATACTCTGCCCCGCAAAGGTCGGCAGCACGATCTCATAAGGATTTTCGGGAAACCGTCCCGAAAAAAGCTTCGGAGAATAAAGGGCGTCGGGGTCGTTTTCTGCCGAATAGATAGTGTTCCAATCTATAAGCTCTTCCGAGTTCCCCGCATAGAGGAAATGCTCATAATTGTCAAATTTTTCTTTGGGTACGATCTGCTTTTGAATCTGAACATCAGAAAATGCCGCATTAGCCGCTATTTTTTGTGCCTGTTCCTCGGTGAGTAATTTTATAGAACCGTGCCAGCTGCCGTTGAGTGCAGCAACATTTTCACGGACAGTGGCAAGCCCCGAGGAAAACACCGTCAGAAAGAAAGTGCACAGCGCCACCGACAGGGAAGCGCAGACCACAATAAAAAACGACTGCCGCTTGTTGACCTTTAAGTACCGCAAGGCGAGCGCACCTAAACTATTCATGTCTGAAGCCTCCTTGTATCTCGGAAATTTTGCCGTCGGAAAGGTAAACCGCCCTGTCCGCCTCGGAGGCAACTTCGGGGTCGTGGGTTATAAGCACCAACGTCTGCCCGAATTTGCGCACGCTGCTTTTCATAAGGCTGATTATTTCGCGGCTGTTTTTCGTGTCAAGATTGCCCGTAGGCTCATCCGCTAAAATGACCGCAGGTTTTGCGATAAGCGCCCTCGCAATGGCGCACCGCTGCTGCTGACCGCCCGAAAGCTGGGAGGGATAGCTGTCCATTCGTTTGTCAAGACTGAATGTTTCGGCGATCTCCTGCATATAATCCTTGTCGGGAATCCTGCCGTCAAGCATCATGGGGGCGGCGAGGTTTTCCCGCACGGTCATAACGGGGACAAGGTTAAAGGACTGAAAAATAAAGCCTATGTTCTGCCGCCTGAATACTGCAAGTTCCGCTCTTGCAGCACGTCTTGTCAGACCTGTTTTTCTTGGGAATATGCTTACTCCCGCAACGGTGATCTCGCCCTCGTCGGGGCTGTCCATGCCGCCGAGAACGTGAAGCAGGGTGGATTTGCCGCTGCCGCTTGTGCCTGTAACAGCGGTGAATGTGCCCTTTTGAGCGATGAAATCCACATGGTCAAGAGCGGTAACGGTCGTGTCACCGCTGCCGTAGATCTTGGTGACATTTTTCGCAATGATGATAGGTTCTGTGTTTTCCATAATGATACTCCTCGCAATCTTTTAAATTTTTTACTGATTTGATTATAACACACAAGTCTTACATTTTCGTGACAAACTTTCTTACATTTTCGTAAGATTTGGCACAGGGTATTGAAATGTAAAAGAAATGGGAGTATAATAATAGTAACAGGAACGGTAAAAGAAAACAAGCGCATTCACTCCGCTTGAATGCTTCAGTGTGTATGTTATAAGAAAAATGAGGAGTAAAAATGACAAAGATATTACTTGCCGAGGACGACGAATCACTGGGCTTCGGACTGAAATATTCCCTTGAAAAAGAGGGCTTTTCCGTCACTCTGGCGGACAGCAAAAAATCTGCGGAGCAGCTTCTGGACAACAGCGTCGACCTTTTACTGCTGGACATCATGCTGCCCGACGGCAGCGGCTACGACATTTGCAAAAATGTGCGGAAAATACGTGACGTTCCCGTTATCTTCCTCACCGCCTGCGACAGCGAAGTAAACGTTATTACAGGTCTTGACATGGGCGCTGACGATTATATCTGCAAGCCCTTTCGCCTTGGTGAACTGCTTTCACGAATAAATGCCGTTCTGCGGCGGTATCGGAAAAGTGACAACAACACAGAATTCCCCGAAAGCTTTTCAGAGGACGCCGAGGGTCTTACCGCCATAGAAAGCCGCCTGCTGCGTTTCCTGCGTGCAAACAAGGGACAGACCCTCACCCGTTTGCAAATTCTCAACAAGCTGTGGGACAACAAGGGAGAATTCGTAGACGACAACACCCTGTCCGTCCACATCAGCCGTCTGCGTGAAAAAGTAGGCGCGGAAAAAATCGTCACCGTGAGAGGAGTTGGCTATCGGTGGGAGGAATAATTTCTTGTAAAAATCTCTCGGAAAATGGGAAAAGAAACCACCGTCCCTTAAAATTAAAAGGCGAAGCAAGGCTTTTTCTGATAACAGCCGTTTGCATTGCACTGACGTTTCTCATGGGGATATTTTTCGGAAAGCTCTCGGCAGAAAAAGCAGCGGAGGGCTATATTTCGAATATGCTGGGTCGGTTCGGCGCTGTGTGCGATATTATCCCCGAGGAATATTCCGAAAATGCGGCATTGGCTTTTGCGGGGCGGCATGACAGCGAGGATATTTCAAAGGGTCAGGAAATCCTGAAAAAATATGGCTATTCCCTTGATATGCCCCACGAATACACAGTGAATTTCGGAACACTGCGGATCAGGTCGGAATGGACATGGGCGGCGTTCGGTGCAGCGGCGTTCATTATCGGCGCACTGGTTTTCGGGGTACACGCAAGGATAAACGGTAGGAAAATAATCTCGGTATGCAGAGAGGCGGAAAAGCTTATCACCGCCCCCGGGGGCAGTTACAGCGAAAAAGGGCTGCTGACAGGCGTCCCCCGATATGTCAGCGGAACAATGGCGAGAATCTCCCGATATGCGGATCATCTGCAAAGCTCCCTCGAAAAGGAAGAAAATTACGTCGGCGGACTTATTTCCGACATATCCCACCAAATGAAAACCCCCGTGGCGGCGCTGATGATAAACTGCGAGATAATGCAGCGCGAACCTGAAATGGAAACCGAACGGCGGCTGGATTTTCTCGATCGCTGCCTTATCCAGCTGGACAGACTGGACTGGCTCATCGCAGGGCTGCTCAAATCCGCCCGACTGGATTCGGGAGCAATAGAATTTGACATGAAACCCCACGAGCTTCGGGAAGCAGTCTCCGAGGCAGTGGAGCTGAACCGCCGTGCAGCGGAGGAAAAGGGCATTGAGATAGACGACCGCACTCCCGAGGGAATGCTTCTGCAAATGGATATCCGCTGGCTTTGCGAAGCATTCGGGAATATTATCAAAAACTCCGTAGAGCACACGGCAGAGGGCGGCAGGATAGAAATAGACGGCTCGGAAACGCCCCTGACCGCAAGAGTGCGCATAAGCGACAACGGTGCAGGCATCCCTCCCGAGCTTATGCCGCGGATATTCGAGCGCTTTTGCAGCCATTCTCCCAAGGGGAATCACTCCTCCAAAGGAACATGTGCTAAAAGCAGCGCAAAAAATGTGGGACTGGGTCTTTCCATTTCCCGAAGCATTATCCACAGACATAACGGACATATCCGTGCGGAATCGAAGCAGGGTAAGGGAACGGTTTTCGAGGTGACCTTTGTGAGGGAGAAAAGAGAATGCTGACGTTAGGGAAGCTTCGCCCCGAACGAATCTCACGCACTGCGCCGGTTCACACATTCGTTTACAATATTAACAATTTTAATCGTCCAATTATCGGATAATTATTTAAAATTACAAAAATAACGAATGCCCTTGTAATTTTTGTAAGGGTATGATATAATTATAATGTGTATATTTTTACAAAAGAGCAAGGTGGAAACCCATGACTAAAAAAGACAGCCTCGTTCTGCGAGTTATCATGATGGTATGTATGACCGCATTTATTATCTGTATTGCCGTTACGGGCGTAGGTTCATACATGATATATCTTGCAAATGAACTTGGGGCAAAAAACGAAGTGCAGTATGCAGCGCATACGCTATATAATTTGTATAACGATAATTTTCACGGCGAATATTATTATGACAACGGGCTTAAAAAGGGCAGCGCAGATCTGACCGAGGAGGACTTTAACGAGATCGTTCGTAACATAGGTCAATCGGGAGATATGGACTTTACGATCTTTTGGGAAAGCACCCGAATGCTCACCACTCTTCAGGACGAAAACGGAAATCTGGCAGTGGGCACAAAGGCGTCCGAGGAAGTGGTCGAACAGGTGCTGAACAACGGGCTGGAGTATTATTTCAGCGATGTTTCGGTAAACGAAGTTAAATATGTGGGTTGCTATATTCCCATTATGAATTCCAGCGCACAGGCAGTGGGAATGGTCTTTGCGGGCAAGCCTCTTGCAAGCGCCGCCCGCACAACCAATGCCATGACAGTGATTTTTGCCCTTATCTGCGGGGCTATACTGGTAGTCGCCCTTATAGTTACATTTTTGTACTCGCGGAAAATGGTTGTAGCTTTGGGGGATATCAAGGGGTATATGATGAACATTGCCGACTGCAATTTTGATTCGGAAATGAAAGATTTTACCGTAAAGCGTCTTGACGAAATAGGAGATATAGCCCGCAGTGCACAGAAGCTGTGCAGCCAGCTGCAGGGGCTTATTGAGAGAGATCCGCTGACAGGGCTGCTCAACCGCCGCACCAGCTCGAAAAAGATGGATGAGATGGTAAAAAGCAGCAAGATCTTTTCTGTTGTGATGACGGATATAGACTTTTTCAAAAAGGTAAACGATACATACGGTCATGCCGCAGGAGATGCGGTGCTGACGGGAGTCGCCTCCATTCTGCTGGCGGAGGTGCGAAAAAATAACGGCTTTGCATTCAGGTGGGGCGGCGAGGAATTCTTGCTGGTGCTGCCCGAAAAGAATCTTGCACAGACAAAGAGTATACTTGACGGACTTATAGAGCAGATACGTGCGCAGGAGATTCATTTTGAGGATAAGACAATAAAGGTAACAATGACCTTTGGCGGAGTGCAGAGAGATTCCCATGAAACCTATGAGCAAGCCATTAACCGAGCCGACGAGCTGCTGTATAACGGCAAGCAGTCGGGCAGAAACAGAATAATTATGGAGCAGCAGAAATAACCTGAAATACATTCGGCGGCACAGCGCAAACAAAGCGCCGTGCCGCCGAACTGCATTTCAAGAACACACACTCCACTCGGGTTCCAAGGGCGGAGCCTTTGGCGGGGACGGGGGCAGCGCCCCAGCGGGGGACGG
>CAMWLD010000093.1 GCA_947175005.1 uncultured Ruminococcus sp.
GTATGGAGCAGAGAGGATAAGCTGTCCCTCCGTGACCGTTCGCTGGTTACGGTTGTTGCCCTTATGGCGCAGGGGCTTACCGACTCTTCCTTTAAGTTTCACCTGATGAGCGCCAAAAATAACGGCATAACTAAACTTGAGATCGCCGAGATACTCACCCATGCAGCCTTTTATGCAGGCTGGCCGAAGGCATGGGCGGCATTCCGCATGGCAAAAGAGATATGGGAGGAGGAGTCCTCCGCAGACGACGCAAAGACCGCTCACGAAAATTCCATGATATTCCCCGTGGGGCAGCCTAACGACGGCTTTGCGCAGTATTTTATCGGGCAAAGCTATCTTCACCCCCTTTCGACCGAACAGGTGGGAATATTCAACGTTACCTTTGAGCCTGCCTGCCGCAATAACTGGCATATCCATAAAGCAAAAAGCGGCGGCGGACAGATTCTTGTCTGTGTAAACGGCAGAGGCTATTATCAGGAATGGGAAAAAGACCCTATAGAGCTTCACCCCGGCGATATTGTGAACATTCCCGCAGGAGTAAAGCACTGGCACGGCGCAGCCCCCGACAGCTGGTTCTCTCACCTTGCAATAGAAGTCCCCGGCGAAGAGGGCGGGACGGAATGGCTTGAGGCTGTAAGTGATGAAGATTACGGAAAGCTGAAGTAAATAAAAAATGTTTAAAAAAAGGCTTACCCTTACTGCAAACAAGGGTGAGCCTTTTTGTATACGGTTTCTTAAATTCTATAAAAATTTTTCTATGCTGTCAACAGACAGGAAGATACCGCTAACCGTTTTTCTGCGGTCTTACCACGGGCAGAACGATAACAACACTCGTTCCGATACCCACCTCGCTGAAAACCTCCAGCGTTCCGCTGTGGGCGCTGATTATCTCATCAGCTACCGCAAGTCCTATTCCCGAACCTCGTTTGTTGTGATTGGCGCGGAAGAATTTGGTCTTGATCTTCGGCAAGTCCTCGGGACTTATCCCGCAGCCCGTGTCGCTGACCTCTATCTCAATTTTCGTGTCGTCGGGGCTTATTGCCTGCACGGTAACAAGTCCCCCTTTTTCCGAATATTTTATCGAATTGTCGATAACGTTTATGAACACCTGCCGCAGGCGGTTTCTGTCTCCGTAAACTATGGGCAGATCCTCCGGCTCGGCGTAAACCAGTTCAATACCCTCTTTTTTCGCCTTTTCCGCATAGATGAGCACGGCGTCGCCAAGCTCCGCAAGAATGTCCACATTGCCCTTGCTCAAAGTAAATTTGCCGCTCTGCATTCGGGAAAAGTCCAGCAGCTCCTCCACCATTTGGGAAAGCCTCTCGGTCTCCGTGGCTATTACACGCATTCCCTTTGTGACAGTTTCCTTGTCCTCGGGCATTGTGCCTATGGTCTCCGCCCAGCCCTTGATTGCGGTAAGAGGCGTGCGCAGCTCATGGGAAACGCTGGAAATAAACTCGTTCTTCATGCTCTCCGATTGGGAAAGCTCCTCCGCCATTTTATTAACTATCTCGCAAAGCTCGCCCAGTTCATCATCGGCAGTTACGGGGATACGCAGGGAAAAATCCCCTTTTGCATACCGTCTTGCAGTTGCACCAAGCTGCCTTACGGGAATTACTATGGATTTTACGAAATACATTCCCGAAAACATCATAAATGCCAATATCGTCGCGCAAAGGATAGCTGCCGCCACAATGCATATGGTAACGTGCCTGTCCACCTTTTCCATGGAGCTGACAAGCCGTATCACCGAATAATCACCGCTGCTGTCGGGGGTCATGGCGCTTACCGCTATTATTCGCTCCCCGCTGGAAGTTTTCCCCATAAAAATTCCCGAACCGCCGCTTTCCACGGCGTCGTAATAATCCTGGGTGAGAATATTTTTAACGGGCGCAAAGCCCGAGGAAGTCATGGTAACAGTTCCCGAAAGATTCACCGTCATAAGCTCTGTCTTGTCCTTGTCGCTCCAGTTTTCCACCATGGAGCGTACCTCGCTCTGAAATCCAAGGGCGTTATCCGAATAGGACTGCTGCAAAAGCCCCGCCGCCATATTTATACGGGAGACCATATACTGCCTGGCGGTATTGTTGTAGTAAACGTTAATAAATACAGCAAAAGCCAGCAGCACGCTCATAAGCAGGATAAAGATCGCTCCTAAGCTGTTGATGAGCCACCGCCCCGTAATGCTTGCTCTTGATTTTTTCATAAACGTTCACCGCCTTTGAACCTATCGGGGTTTGGATTTGTTAGCCGCCAACCTCATAAAATTACCCGTTTATTACATTCCGGCAAGCATTAAGCATTGCAAAGGTCACGTCGAATTTTAAAGAGGCTTTCTTTTTCCAGTTCGGCTCTCTGCCCTGGATATGCCTGAAGCCTTTCAGCGCTGTATCGGGTATCATATCCATAAAGGAATCCTCATCCAAAAGCTGCGCCAGAAGCTCATAGGTCTGCGTGCTTTGACGAATCCAATCGGGTGTGCCTGTGACCGCTCCGATCCAGAATCCGAACTGGCAATTATAGGAGCTTTCCAGAATCGCACGAAAACCGTTTCTGTCAATGGGTTTGAGCGCCTGCCAGTTATAGTTGAACGGCCCGATAACGCCGCTTCCGAATTCCTTGGGCTTACGGTATGTAATATGCTCGTCAAAATCCTTCATCAACTCGTAGCAATGCTTTACAGCGGCTTTTGCGGTCTCAAAATTATTTCCCGTGCGCCAGCCCTGTGTTGCATTTAACAGGCTTATATGATTTCCTCCGGGGAATCTTGCATTAGGTTTATAGCAGCGGTAATTTTTCATTCTTACCGAAAAATCATCGGGAGAAGTATAATCAAATACCGCAAAAAGGTGCTCCTGTGCCAAAGCAATCTGCTCCGCCATTATGGGATAATCCTCCGAGTATCCTACCCATGAAAGTATCTGCGCAATTATCGCATGATTTCCGCCCCGACCCTCGGCGTCAAGAGCTTCTCCGCCAATGAAACGGTTCTTGTGCTGCGCTGCAATTTCGGGAGTAGTCAGCGCCGTTATCGCTTTTTGGATATATGGAGAATCCGGTTCAAAGCCTAAGTGCAGCAAACCGCCGATATGGCCGTCCATATCATCACATCCGTGTATGCCTTTGGCAAACCACCCGTCGGGGTGCTGCGCCGCAAGCAGCTTCTGTACGTTTGACTGCTGCAATATCTCCGATTGCAGTTCTTTCATAACAGGCTCATCTGTCGGAGTTTTCAGCATATCTCTATGAACAAGATAACGAATGCTCGGACAGGCATTTTCCAGTAAAAAATCAATGTGTTTCTGAAAATTATATCCCATAAATCCTCCCGAATCGGTCAGTTAATAAATTTCGATTTGCGCAAAATCGGAAAAACGTTAATCCTTGTCCTCTTCCTCGTCCTCGCCCTCTTTGTCCTTATCGGGATTTCCGTCGCCGCACCATTTGTAGCCGAAGCCCCATATGGTGGAAATATACTTGGGATTTGAGGGTTCTTCCTCCAGCTTCATTCGCAGTCTGCGGATATTCACATCCACGATCTTGTCATCGCCGTAATAATTTTCTCCCCAGATGTGGCTGAGAATACTCCGCCTGTCAAGGGCGGTGTTCTGATTGTTGAAGAAATATTCGAGTATCTGATATTCTACCTGTGTAAGGTCGATAAGCAAGCCGTTTTTGGAGATCGTGCGGCTTTTGAGATTAAGCTCAAAGGGACCCGAAATGATAGTGGGAATTTTCTCTTCTTTTATAAAGGACATACTTACCCGCCTGTAAACAGCGTCGATACGGGCGGTAAGCTCCGAGGGCGAAAAGGGCTTGGTTATGTAGTCGTCCGCCCCGAGCATAAGCCCCGAAACTTTATCCATTTCCTGGGTCTTGGCGGAAAGCATGATTATCCCTATAGTGCCGCTGCGCCGCCGCAGCTCCTTGCATACCTGAAAGCCATCTATCCCCGGCATCATTATATCCAAAAGGGCAATGTCAAAGTCGCCGTTTTCCTCCCCGAATACCCGCAAAGCGTCCTCTCCGCAGTTTACGTCAACGACCTCATAGCCCGCTCTTTTAAGGTTTATCACCACAAAATCTCTTATAACGTCCTCGTCCTCACAGACCAATATTCTTTTCATTTTCTTAAATGTTCTCCTTTCTATCTATTTATTTTTAGGCCAAAGAAACGGTCAAATCCTAACCTCTAACGAACAGAATCTAAAACTGTTTTTCTCTGAAAATCATTCTGCCTGTTCCGTGTTTTCGTCGGAATTTTCGGGCACGGGATACGGCCTGCCCATGACCATGGCGGAATAAGGCGCAATATTATAATCCCCTTCCACCGTGTAAAGAGGCGCATTTCCCGCCCTGTCGCCGTCAATATAAACATTGCTCTTTCCAAAGGCGTGCAGCTTTATATCATAGGACGTGGGGTTGAAAAATACCGCTATCTCCTCCAGCTCGCTGTCGCCGTAAAGCCCGAAGCCCACTATATGCTGGGGCAGCCTGTCGAAAAATACCATATTTTTCCCGATCATTTCCGCTGTGTACATACGCACTGCCGGGTGAGCCTTTCTGAATTCGATAAGCCCCTTGTAATAAAGGAAAACGTCCTTGAATTCGGTTTTCCTGTTCCACTTGATGCTGTTGACAGCGTCGGGGGACTTATAGCTGTTATGGTCAAATGCGCCGCCGGGCAGCGGCTTTGACCGCAGGAAATCCTGCCCTGCCTGCAAAAAGGGTATACCTTGAGCCAGCAGCACCATAGCCGCCGCCATTTTGTCCATTTTCTTGCGCACGTCCACCGAATCTGTGGGGTTGGTATAGCTGAGCTTGTCCCATAGGGTCAGGTTGTCGTGAGCCTCCACGTAATTCACCGTCTGGCAGGGGTTCAAAGTCCATGCGAACCTGTCAAGATTGGGTATCTGCGGGTGAGGTATCCTGCCGCACATGATTTCCTTAATATAATCCTCTATCCCCGCAGCGCCGTTTACATAGCCCTTACTGCGGTTCTCAAAGTTATTTCCCTTTACGGTATCTCTAAAATCATCGCTGAAAAAGCCGTAGTTCGGAGTGTGGCGGGCGTTGAGCTTCATAGCTCTCTTTGTCCAGTCCAGGGGAGAATCTCCCCCTGTCCAGCCCTCGCCGTAAAGAATGATACCCGGATTTATAGCATGAAGCTTCTCATAAATGATATTCAACGTCTCAATATCGTAAAGCCCCATAAGATCAAAGCGGAAGCCGTCTATTTTATATTCCTTTGCCCAGTAGCAAAGACTGTCGACGATAAATTTCCGAACCATTGCACGCTCGGTGGCGACTTCATTGCCGCAGCCCGAACCATTGGCGTAATATTCCCCCCACTGGCGGTAATAGTATTTGGGAAAGGTCTTGTTAAAAGGTGAGTCGGAGGTGGCATAGGTGTGATTATACACCACGTCCATTATTACCTTGATACCTTCCTTATGCAGAGCGTGGACCATTCGCTTGAATTCGACTACTCTCGTCTTGCCGTTGAACGGGTCGGTGGAATAAGACCCCTCGGGAACGTTGAAGTTAAGGGGATCGTAACCCCAGTTGAACTGTGGCTTGTGAAGCTCTGCCTCATCAACGGTCTGAAAATCAAAGCTCGGCATAAGGTGCACATGGGTAACGCCCAGCTCTTTCAGGTGGTCTATACCTATTTTGTCCCCTGCGGAGTTAATCATACCCTTTTCCACAAAAGCAAGAAATCTCCCTCTGTAGCAGAAACGGCAGCTGTCGTCCGAGGAAAAATCCCGCACATGAGTTTCGTAAATAACAGCGTCTGTGTAATGCTCCAGCGGCGGCAGTTCATAATCTCCCCAGCCTTTGGGGTTGGTCTCCTCTAAATTTATAACCATGCCCATAGCGCCGTTTACTCCTGCGGTGCGGGCATAAATGTCAATGGTCTCCTCGGTGATATCGTCATGGCGGATAAGGTAGGTATAGTAAACGCCGTTAAGGTCGCCGTGGGCTTCCTTGCACCAAACGCCATAGCGATCCTTTGTCATGGGCAATTTGCGGTAGGGCTTTTCATCGGTGCAGCTTTTGTATAAAAGCACAGTTGCCTCTCTTGCCAGCGGCGACCAAACCTTGAAAACAGTTTTGTCCTTGCTGTAAACAGCCCCTAAATCATCGCCGTCATAGGCGTATTTTTCGTCCACATCATTAAACATAATCAAGTTCTCTCCTTGTCGGTCGGTCTATTTTATCGGCGCTCCGCCGAAACCGCCTGCTAAGGCGTGCAAAAGCGTTCGGCATACAGCGGCACGATAATTTTTAAATGTGAAAAAATCTCAACCGTTTTTTCTGAAGTCATACTTATAAATAATTATACTACAAAATTTTGATTTTGTAAAGGGGATTTTGAAGAAAAATCGACAATAAGGAAAATTTTACATATTTGTCGAAATTATTTTCAATCATTAAGCTTATTATCATTGCTAAATGCAATTTTGCGATGATTTCTGAGATATGTTTAAGGCTGCCGCTTTTGTAAAACTTTTTTTTGCAAGCCTCTCCCCTGCTTTATCCTCCAAAAAAAGTTTATAAAATATCTCTTGACATACTCACAAAATATGATATAATGATTATACTGTAATTTGCAAGAAAGTAGAGGCTGTAGAAAGTGAAACGTTTTTTTAAAATGCTTGCTTTATCGGTATTATTAATCTCTGCGGTTTCATGTTCAAGTGCCGTACAGGATATGCCCGAAATCTCTGAGACGCTATCGGATACAACAGCCGTTAAATCCGAAACTCCGGCTACACCCGACGCAGAGGCCGAAATAAATACAGAGGCTTCGCACATTGTAATGGTAGTTCTTTATGAAAATTACGCATGGAGCGAGGAACAGGAAATAAAGATAATCGACTCAAACGGGTCATATTATTATTTTGACTATGAGGAAGGACCGGATGATTCAATTTGGTTTGACTTTGACGAAGATGACTGGTACAATACGCTGTATGATATTGCAGAGCTCGGAAGCGTTACCGAACTTAGCGATGAAGAAATGAATGTAATTTTGGATTTTTCCGAAAAATATGAAGAGGTTTCAAAAAACATATATTATAAAGAATATGAAAGCACTTTAAGAGATTACGGAAGCGATTTTCTTTACGGCATATATAACGACGGCGGCAAGCCGAAATATGTTCTGTTGAGCCAATTCGGCAATGGAGTAAAATGCTTGGATGATGAGGATGTAATAAATTTTGCCAACCGAATGATAGATTTCGGCATTTTCCCTACCGGACATAAGAATTTTAAATATTAGTTTGTTTTTCTATACTTAGCCGCTTAAAATGCCAATCCCCCGCACGGTGTTAATGCTGTGCGGGGGATTGGCATATATGCGCTATAGAAACGGGCTTACGGCAAATTTTTGCGGCTTTGTTTTACCGTATCGGATAAGTACAGATAAAAAATATGAAAAAAATTTTCCAAACCTCTTGACAAATTTCGCAAGACGTGATATACTCATAATATGATATCAAATTGATATCATTTACATATTACCACCGGGAGGAAAACATTATGAAAGAAAATGCGAATGAAAATGTAAAAAACACTGCTACCCACAATGAAAACCATGACATAAAGGAAAACGCCGTTAAAGCGGCAAGCGGTATCCCCGCAATTATTCTGGGGGTTATCACAATAGTCCTTGCCATTGCCGCCATTATCTTTGCCGCAAAGGAGCTGAACGAGGCCGAGGACGAGCTGCGGCAGGCTGCTGTATGGTCGGTTCCCGTACTTGTGGCAGGCATAGTTTATTCAAGCATAGGCTGGCTGTGGATGATAGGTATCAAGGTCGTAAATCCCAACGAGGCGGCTGTTATGACCC
>CAMWLD010000094.1 GCA_947175005.1 uncultured Ruminococcus sp.
TGTCATCGGCGAATTTTCCGACAGGGTATACTATTTCTATTCCAATGAGGACGTTTTCTATATCATCTGCGAAGCCTCCAAGGAAAACGCCGGGGCGGCAGCAGCAGACTTTGACGCGATCATATCCTCGGCAAAAATTTCTTAAAGAATTCATAAATTCCTTGTATTTCGTTTATAAATTTATGATATAATCATATTGATATTATCAAAGGCTTAGCGTTCAGAGTAACTATGACAAGCGTTTTACAGAGAGCCGCAGGGGCTGGAAATGCGGCAAACGTCCATAGCGAAGTGCGTTCGTCAGCCCGGCATGAGGAAACGGAGTTGCGAAAATGCAAATATTTGCAAGAACGCAATATCGGAGTATTCTGCTGCGGAGGCCGCCGTTACCGGCAAATGAGATACGCTTGATGAAGCTTGTTTTTGGGCTTTTTCAGACGTGAATCTGAAGTGGAACCGTGACGGAATATATTCCGCCGCCTTCGGAAATTTTCCCGAGGGCGGCTTTTTTGACGTCCCCGCACATTTGGGAATATAATACATAAAACACTTTTTTCGGGAGGAGATTATGAACAGTTTAAATAAGCTGACAGAGCAATTCAAAGAGGATATCCGCTCGGTAAAGCGCCGTGACCCCGCCGCAAAGAACACACTTGAGATAATCCTCACCTATTCGGGACTGCACGCAGTGGCGGCGTACAGGGTATCCCACTATTTCTATAACAGGAAAATGTACCTTACCGCAAGAGCGATCTCTCAAATAGCAAGATTTTTCACAGGCATAGAGATACACCCGGGTGCAAAGATCGGCAAGGGCCTTTTTATCGACCACGGCATGGGCGTAGTTATCGGCGAGACCACCGAAATAGGCGACAATTGCCTTATTTATCAGGGCGTGACCCTGGGAGGCACAGGCAAGGACAAGGGCAAGCGTCACCCCACTCTCGGCAATAATGTAATGGTCGGGGCCGGGGCAAGAGTGCTGGGTCCCTTCAAGGTAGGCGACAATTCCAAGATCGCCGCCAATGCGGTAGTGCTGGAATCCGTGCCTCCGAATTCCACAGCAGTTGGCGTTCCCGCAAGAATAGCCAAGCTTAACGGCAAGAAAACCACCGAGCTTGACCAGATACACATTCCCGATCCTGTCTCCCAGGAGCTTTGTATCGACAGAATGAAGATCGAAAGGCTTGACAAGCGGATATCCCAATTGGAAAAGGCGCTTGATAAAAATAATGAAAAATGACCGTTCACACCACTACAGATATATTAACTCACGAAAGGAAAAATTAAAATGCAGCTTTATAATTCACTCACTCACAAAAAGGAAGAATTTATCCCTCGGGAGCAGGGCAAGGTAAGTATGTACACCTGCGGTCCTACAGTATACCACTTTGCCCATATAGGCAACCTGCGCAGCTATATTATGGAGGACGTGCTGGAAAAATATATGCGTTTTTCTGGGCTGGACGTTAAGCGTGTAATGAACATCACCGACGTAGGTCATCTGTCAAGCGACGGCGACACGGGAGACGATAAAATGCTGAGCGGCGCTAAGCGTGAGCATAAAACCGTCATGGAGATCGCAGATTTTTACACCAAGGCATTTTTCGAGGACTGCACTGCCCTCAACATCAAGACCCCCGACGTTGTTACACCCGCCACCTCATGCATTGACGAATTTATCCGTGTGATCTCCGCCCTTATTGAAAAAGGATTTGCCTACGAAGCAGGGGGTAATATTTACTTTGATACCTCCAAGCTTTTGGAATATTACGTTTTCGGAGACTTTAACGAGGACGACCTGGAAGTAGCTGTGCGCGAGGGCGTTGACGCCGATGAAAACAAGCGTAACAAAACCGACTTTGTCCTGTGGTTCACCAAATCCAAATTCGAGGATCAGGAGCTTAAATGGGAAAGCCCCTGGGGATTGGGATATCCCGGCTGGCATATTGAATGCTCCTGCATAAGCATGAAGCA
This sequence comes from uncultured Ruminococcus sp., assembly GCA_947175005.1. GTDB lineage: Bacteria > Bacillota > Clostridia > Oscillospirales > Ruminococcaceae > Huintestinicola. The sequence goes on from CAMWLD010000094.1 coordinate 1,978, forward strand.
TCTGGGCGAATATCTTGACCTCCACTGCGGCGGCATTGACAACGCATTCCCCCACCACACCAATGAAATCGCACAGAGCGAAGCATATTTGGGGCATAAGTGGTGCAATTACTGGTTCCATGTCCATCACCTTAACACCGACAAGGGCAAAATGAGCAAATCCAAAGGGGAATTCCTGACCGTTTCTCTCCTTAAAAGCAAGGGCTACGACCCGCTTGTCTACCGCTTTTTCTGCCTCCAGTCCCACTACAGAAAGTCACTGGTATTCTCCTATGAAAACCTGGATAACGCCGCACGGGCTTACGAAAAAATAATCACAGCCGTTTCCAAGCTGATCGATTCGGGCAATTCCGACGAAACAGCCTATAACACCCTTATGGCAAATTTCACCGCCGCCCTTGATAACGACCTTAACACCTCCCTTGCGGTCACAGCCCTCTATGACGTGCTGAAAGCCGACACATCGGACTCCGTTAAGCTAAAGCTTATAGAGGAATTCGACAAAGTGCTGGGGCTTGACATTATTCCCCACGCCAAGGAACTTCAGCGGAAAAATGCCGAGGCGGAGTCAGACATTCCGCCCGAGATAACCGCCCTTGCCGAGCAGCGTAAGGAAGCCCGCAAAAACAAGGACTTCGCCCTTGCCGACAGCCTGCGGGACAAAATAAGCGAGCTTGGCTACATCATTGAGGAGACCCGTCAGGGCACAAAGATAACAAGAAAGTAAGGGACATTCCATGCAGAAAAAAACAATTCGGGTAAGCGGGCGTTCGGTTTTTATATTTCTCTTTCTGATAATAATCGCCGTAACAGGATTTATGTTCATTCGTGCCTATGGCGTAATGCAGGAGGGAAGCCCCACGCCGCTTACCGATTATGAAAACATCGAGCTTATCCAGCTTGCCCCACTTGATAATGCGAAAAAGGCGGTAATTTCCACCACCGCAGGGGATATTACAGTGGCGCTCTTTGAAGCCGAAACGCCCGGGGCAGTGGACATTTTCACAAGCTCCGCCGAAAGCGGTCTGTATAACGGACTTACCGCAGGTCTTTACGAGCAGCACACCGTGTTTACTCTTGATGCCCCGCCCCGTGAAAATGTCTACACCATCGAGCTGCATAAAAACCTTTGGCCCTTTAAAGGAGCGCTCTGCATGAATACCGAGGGAGATATTATCTTCATCAATACCATTCCTTTCACCGATGAGGACAGGGAATACCTCTCTGCCGAAGAGGGCGAACTTAGCGAAGTCCGTTTGGCTTTTCTGGAGCAGGGCGGCGTCCCCAACTATTCGGGGCAGTATGCAGTGTTCGGACAGATAACCGAGGGAATTGATGTTATGGAAAAAATAGCCAACGCCGATCAGGCAGCAGTCATTACCGTGACGGGTGTAAGTATATATGAATCCGATAACAGCGATTCTCAAGCTGTCGAATGAACCAAAAAATTCCAGTCCTTTAGATATAGGCTTTTTCATAATCTGCAGGAATGATACTGTCAAAATCTGTACCGATCTTGACCTGCAATTCATCAATTTCCTTTGTCGTCTTAATTCCTCCCCGAATAAAGAAATTAAATATTATCGCTTCATTTTTAAATAGAGTCTCACACCCGATTGAATAAAAAATTTTTTCGTCTTATTATAAAACTTCTATTTATGTTGGTATTCAAAAAAGCGACCTCCCAAAAAGGAGGCCGCTAAAAGATCTCTTCGCAGGCAGCCCGAATTCCCCGCTGCCCTTTTTTATCCCCCTAAAAATTACAGTTTTCTCTTAACTTCCACAACCTTGCCGAATATCTTAACACGCTCGCACTCCTCACCCTCGAAAACTCTGGGAGGGTAATAGGGGTTCTCGCTGATAAGCTCGACCTTGTCACGATACATATATATTCTCTTAACAACTCCGTCCTCGCCGTCAATGATAACAATGCCGTAGTCGCCGTTTTCAACAACATCCTGGCAGCGTACAAGCACCAGGTCATTCTCAATGATAAGCGGCTGCATGGAGTCGCCTCTTACTCTTAAATAAACATAGTCAAAGCCCGAACGGATCATCTCCGAAGCTTCAAGCTCATAACCCTCCAAATAATCCTCGGCATAGCATGACAAACCTGCCGCAACCTTGCCAATAATAGGAATATTCACCATAGAGCTTACATCAAGAGGCGTAGCATTTTGAGGAATTTTAATGCTGGCTGCCGTAGCCTGGGTCTCCCCCGTCAGCTCCTTAACACTTACAGCCATTGCCGAAGCCATTGCGCAAAGCACTGCATATTTGGGGCGGCTGATCTTTCCCGCCTCATAGCGCTGGATAGTGGAAGCAGCAACACCGATACGGCTGCCAAGCTCTGCCATTGTCATTTTAAGGCTCTTGCGGCGGCCTTCAATTCTTTTACCTAATGCAACAAGTTCTTCATTTGTCATAATTTTCTCAAACCCTTTCAGAAAAAATTTAAAAGTCTTTAACAGCCTGTCCCGAGGCTGTCCGATTTTAAGTGATACAGGCGGCAAGGGCACAAGCTGTGAAATACCGCAAAATTCGTGTAAAAGCCCATAATTTTCGCACCGCAAAAAATCCCCCAAATATTTCATAAATTATTATATCATACATTTTTCATTTTGTCAAGCGTTTTGCAAAAGTTTTTTGAAAAATTTTTCGCAGTGGAAAAAGCACAACAAAACTAAGGCAAGAAGCATGATTATGTTGTTCTTTAAAAATAACAGAACTTTAACATATTCTTGCTTCTTGCCTCTTAAACTCTTGCCTCTGATAGCTTAGCTCTGCATTATACCGAAAATGGTCAGCGCAGTTTCATCGCTTCCCTCGGCAAGCTTTATCTCAACAGTGTGCTTTTCGGTTTCCTTGCCGACAATGATCTGCTGGGTCTCGCCATAGTTGCCCCAGCCTCCCGCAAAATCAGCGTCAAGCGAGCCTTTGCGCTGTCCGTCAACAAATACATCATACTTGCCGCCGTTGCCGTCCACCTGCTTTAAATAGAAGAACCCAAGGCATTGGCACTCCGTTTCAAATTTCAGATAGCCCTCTCCCTCGGTAATAAAATTGTCAGGGAAAAGGTCGGCATATACCTTGCTTGTCCCCTGCTCAAATCCGCTTATTTCATCGGGAGTGATCTCCGAAGCGCCGAGCATTTTTGCATTTGCATAATAATCCGCAGTATAAGCCTCGGTATTGAAGGAAAGGTCGGATGTGTCAATGCTGTCCCGCTCATCGTAAACACTGTCAAGATACCTTGCCAGAAGCTGACCTATAAGTCCGTGACCTGCGTCGTTGGGGTGGATATTGTCGGGAGAGATCATCTTCCAGTCCAGCGTGCCCGCGGCAACCTCGGGATATACTATCTCCCTGTAGCTGAGCATGGGCAGGTCGTAAGCTGTGCCTATTTCCTTGTGAACCTCCTGCAAGCTTGTGCCGTTGTCCTGTGTCGTAAACAGAAGAATAACAGCAGGCTGTGAGGAACTGTTTAATATCTTCCTTACAAGGCTGTCATAGGAATATTTGTTCATAACCTTGTCGGTGTCGTTTACGGAAAACTCAACAATGACCACATCAGGCTCGGCGTTTAAAAGCTGCTCGTCCACACGGTGAACTCCAAGATAAGAGTTAGTGCCGCCGATTCCTGCGTTCACTCCGGTGATTTGGGTCTCGGGAAATTTTTCCTGCCAATAGCTGAAAAAACGCTCCGCATAGCAGTTTGCATGGCTGCTTGCAAGGCTGCCCTGAGTGATAGAGCCGCCTATTACGCCAACGGTAATGTCCTCGCCGTTTTCCGCACGCTTCATAACGCTTGCAAGCCTTGCCTTGTTGCCCTCGTTCAGCAGCGCCCTTTCATACATTACATTGGTAACTCCCGCCTCAAGATCAACAGGCTCGGTGGGAACTGCCTGCGTGGTTATAGAAACCTTTGTTTCGTCCGCAGGAGCTGTTGTTTCGGCAGCCTCTGCGGCAGACTCGGTCACATTCCCCGCAGCGTCCTCATTTCCGCCGTTGCAGGCGACCCCGGACATACACATCAAAGCTGCCAGAACAGCAGCAGAAATTTTTTTACGGTTTAGCATAATTTATCTATCCTTTCACATTAACATTTAATCTTTTTATGGGACATTCCCTTATACAAACAATGTCAGCCCCTAAAAACCGACAGCAGGCACTTATCAGCCCAGCCGCAGCATTTCATCAATGCACCGCCGTGCACTTTTTACAGTCTCGTCATCAAGAATGATTTCCTCCCCGTCAACACCCTCAAGACAGTGCAGCAGGTCGGGCAAAGTGGTTATCTTCATATTATGGCAAACGCAGTCCTTGGAAAGAGGGAAGAAAAGCTTTTCGGGAAACTGTAACCCCAGGTGCGCCGCTATGCTGTTCTCCGTGCCTATGATAAAGGACTTTGCGTCAGACTTTGCAGCATAGTCCATAACCTCCGTGGTGCTTCCCGCAAAATCCGCCGCCTCAACCACAGCAGGCTGGCACTCGGGATGAACCAATACCAGCGCACCCGGGTGCGCCGCCCTTGCCTTTTCAATGTCCTTTACCGTCAGCCTTGCATGGGTGGGACAGCCGCCGCTGATAAGCTTAAAGGTCTTTTCGGGAATCTGCTTTCTCACATAATCCCCCAGATTGCAGTCGGGAATAAACAGAATCTTTTCCGCGTCCATTTTCCTTATTATATCCACCGCCGAGGAAGATGTCACGCAAACGTCGCTGAGAGTTTTTACCTCCGCCGAGGTATTCACATAGCAGACAACCGCATGGTCGGGATACATTTCCTTTAACTGCCGCAGCATTTGCGGGTCGATCTGATCCGCCATAGGGCAGCCGGCCTCGCCCCTGGGCATTAAAACTCTTTTATGAGGGGAAAGAATCTTCACCGTTTCCGCCATAAACCGCACGCCGCACATTATAACCGTGCCGCACTCGGATTTCTCCGCCTTTCTTGCCAATCCGAACGAATCCCCCGTAAAGTCCGCCGCCTCGATAATGTCCCCCGACTGATACGCATGGGCAAGAATGCATACATTCTTTTCCTTTTTCAGCTCACGAATGCGTTCCTGCATCTGATGTATATTCATAAATCAACCTCCCGGATAATGGGTCGCAACAAACCGCTGTACACCCCTAAGCTTCAAGCTATTTTTATACCAAGTTAAATCGGTGTTTCCCTAAAGCAGTAAATTATACATAAATTAATTATAGCATATTTTTATATATTTTTCAACACAATATTTCCCTCTAAAAAGCTAAACTTTTCTGTAACGTCTCCCCTGCTTTTGTATACTTTTTACAAAAAGCCCCCTTTTACAAATTCACAAAAGCCCGTCATAATCATAAAATATAAGGGATAATGTTATTCGGACACATGGTCGTACATACGAAAGGTGCGAACATACTGACCGCTGCTGCAAAACGCCCTATAAATCTATGCAAATTTTAAACAGCGGTCAGTATAGCACTTTTTCGACTGTGCATTCTCCGAGAATTCACCTATGCCCGATATATTCCCCGAAAGGAGGAGAAATGTCAACTCTTGAACTTACTATTGCCATAACGGCAGTAGCCAACGCCATAGCCTCCGAGATACCGAACGACGGCGAGCTTGCCGTGCTGTCCGCTGTAATAGGGCAGTTATCGTCAACCCTTGCAACCATTGCAGCCTCCCGTTCGTCCAACAGCAGTACGCCGGGCGATGCATATATACATTCATTATAAATTCATATTCGGGGCTATATGGTGCGGAATATGCAAACAAGATCAAACCGGTCTGTAAATTTTTGCGGATCGGTTTGATCTTGTTATATACTCCCCTGTCACACCGGTAAAAATTGTAAATTCACAAAAAATTTGCCTTATATTTCAAAAT
>CAMWLD010000095.1 GCA_947175005.1 uncultured Ruminococcus sp.
GCATTGCTCTTAAAGCCCTCGCTTGTTTTCTTATATTTTCTAAAATTTCAAATTCCCAAAATATTAAATTTGAAATTCCGATTTACTCATCACAAGAAGTAATTTCAATATGAATTCGAGGTATAGTTTTCTTATCCCCGGAAATTTTAAATTTTAGTTCATATTTATTTTCGTAATCATTAAATTTATAATCCATCTCCGAAGGACTTTCAGCTATGTTTGGCGTACCAAAAACAGCCTTAATATCATCACCATTGCTGTAAAAATCAATACCGCATGATGTATTTACATCTACCCCCGCCTGCTCGCAATCATCTTTTCGTAAAATGATTCTTGTAACAGGCTCGTCAAGAACCTTTTCAATTTTATCTTCATCACAGAAAAAACAAAGCGTAAAAATGCGTATATCATTTTTCATGACATATACCATTAAAACCTTGTCACCGCTGTACAACATATGATTTTCATCAACAAATTCCGTCTCAAACGAAAAATCATCATACTCGGAAAGCTTATTCAAAGTAGTAGGCAGGGTCAGGGTTTTTCCGTTTATCTGAATGATATTTCGCAATTCCTCACCGCTCCACCCCTCGGGCATAAAAATTTCCTCTTCCGTGCCGCCAAAATCGGTCGTCGTCTGCGCAGTAGTCTGCATGGTCACCTGCACAGTATCAGTTGGCTCGATCACCTGTTCGGTATCAATTTTTTCCGTATCGGTATCACCGCCGCACCCGACCGAACCAAACATCATCATACACACCGCAAACAAAGCCCAAAATCTTTTCTGCTTCATAATAGCCCTCCTATAAATTCGTCTTTTAACCCCTTTTTCATTCGCAGCACCCCTGCATAATCTCCCGAAAAACGGCATATATTATCCCAAAACAACATACCCACGATCGGGAGGTAAAAGCCTTTGAAAATCCAAATAAAAAAAATCACAGCTCTATTCCTCGCAATATTTTTCACCTGTACAATGCAGGGAAACGCATTCGCCGAAGATGACACTGAAAACAGCATTTCCGCCGACGAATCAAATGAAGCTATCGCCGCCATAACCGTCCCTGCCGACGTATCCGCCCTCAGCGCAGTTCTCATCGAAGCCGACAGCGGACGTGTCCTCTGGGGCAAGCAGGAAAACACACGCCGTCCCATGGCAAGCACCACTAAAATAATGACCACCCTCATCACCCTTGAAAGCGGCGACCTCGATACCGAATTCACCGTTGACCCTGCCGCCGTCCTTACCGAAGGCTCTTCAATGGGACTTGTCCAGGGGGACATGGTCACCAAGCGGGACCTTTGTATCGGAATGCTCCTGCCCTCGGGCAACGACGCCGCCAACTGCGCCGCCGTAAAAATCTCGGGGTCTATGGAAAAATTCGCCGACCTTATGAACGCCCGTGCAGCCCAAATGGGACTTGCAAACACCCATTTCGTCACCCCCTCCGGGCTTCACCATAACGACCACTATTCCACCGCATATGATATGGCACTCCTTGCCTCCAAAGCCCTGCAAAACCCCGATTTTGCCGCTATCTGCCGAGAGCCGTCCATTTCCCTCGACTTCGGCAATCCCCCCTATAACCGCACCCTCGCCAATACAAATAAGCTGCTGAAAATGTACCCCGATTGTATCGGCGTAAAAACAGGCTTTACCGACGAAGCAGGCAGATGCCTTGTCAGCGCCGCCGAGCGTGACGGCGTGCGCCTTGTCTGCGTCACCCTGAACGCCCCCAACGACTGGAACGACCATACCCTCCTGCTTGACTACGGCTTTTCCGTAACAAGCCGCAAGCCTCTCGCAGGGGATTTTACCTACACTCCAAACGTCGCAGGAGGCACTTCCGATACCGTGACCCTCGTTCCCGAGTATCCCCCCGAATATACCGATATTGCAAACTGCAACAGAACTATCACATGGAAAATAGCCGCCCCGCCCCTGCTTTTCGCCCCCGTAAAATCGGGAGAACCCCTCGGCACCTTAACTCTCTATGACGGCGAAACTCCCATAGCCACTATCCCTATGGTTGCCGCAGAGGATATCCCCATATCAAGCGCACTTCCCCCAAAGCCAAACCCGCTCCGATATATCCTTGACACATTCAAAGATAAACTCAAAGCTCTATTTGCATAATGCACCATACTAAACTCACAATTTCATTGCCCGAACATATTATCCGTCAGCTCGATTTGATCCGTCAGGCAAATGTGCATAGGCACACCCCGCATCTCTGCTGTCGAAACCCGGAACCCAAGCCCTTCATATAATTCCGCATAACCGCCCCATGCCCTTATATCCACTTGAATCCCAAAGCCGGGCTTTAGCTTAGAGCGCAGAAAATCAAAAATATGCCCCGTCATTTCGGCTTCAATACCCTGCCCCTGATATTCGGGCATAACAATAATGTCATGTATCAAAGCCACCGAACCGCCGTCCCATATGAGCCGCGCCATACCCACAGCCGCGTCCCCGTCGTATGCCGCCGTAATAAAAGCGCTTCCGTCAAGACTTGCCTTTAGCTGTTCGGGGTGAATTTTTCTGAATCCGACTGCCGCCCGTAAGGAATTGGCACTTTCCACCGTTATCGAGTTTTTGTAGCTTACCGCCATTTCCGATCCCTCCCGAGCTGCTTTAAACCGACCCTGCCTCCCCGCCCAAAACGTCAGGCAGATTTACAGACATACCGCTCCTATCGGCAATTTACTTGTCATCACCGATAAACATATCCGCAGGTATCTCAATATCGTCCGTGTCGCCGCTTACAGCAGTGTCCTTCGACTTGTCTTCTTTTTTCTTAAACAGCCCCGCCACCTTGTTGAACACCTCGGGCACCATATTAACTATCGCCGACGAAGCGGAAACGTCCAGATTAAGCTGCAAAAGCTGAACCTCACCGTTTGAAATAACCAGAAATCCCATAGGCGAAACGGTCATACCCGCACCGCTGCCGCCGCCGAAGCATTCCTTTTCCACCTTAGTGGGCAAGTCCGTGCCGCCTCCCGCAAACCCGTAGGAAACCTTTGACACAGGGATTATCGTAACTCCGCCGTCCAGCTTTACCGGGTCGCCGAGGATCGCATTTGCGTCCGCCATTTCATGAATTTTCCCCATAGCCGAGGTAATAAGCTCCTGTACTTTCGTATTTTTTGTATCCATTTTAACATTCTCCTTACATTGCAGTGTGCGCATTGGCACCCGCAGAATTAATTTGTTGAATTTTTCGCTCTGTAACGCTTAACAGCATTAGCAGACATCGAGACCGCCGCAGCGCTGCTTCCTATAAATTCGTCCAGCGCAGACTTGTATTTTTTTCTCCCCCGAACGTAATCGAACAGAATGGCAGCAAATGCATTCAAAACGCTCGCAGGCCGCAGCCTAACCTTAAATTCCCCGTCATAACGGGCTTTTTCCGAGGGCGTGTTGTAAAGACAGTCAATGCTCACCGACCTTATCTTCACCCTCGTAATACTCATTATGACCCCCAATAAATTGTAAAACCCGGCGCATAATCTTCCGTAAGCCAAAGCCGCCCTTGCAGCGTCCTCATCGGCAGCCGCAAAATCGACCGCAAGCCCGTCCACCGTGACTTTTCCAAGCAGTTTTATTAAATGCCCCTCGCAAAGCTCCCATAAAAGCAGCGCCGCATTTTTCTTCCTCTCGATATTTTCCAAGAGTTCCGAGAGCCGTTCCCCAAGAGGCTTTTTCGGTTCATCGTCATTACTTTCACCGTCGGATTTTCCGCTTGATTTTTTCCTTGCGGATTTTTTTCCGTCGGTTGATTTTTTATTTGACTTTTTCGTTAAATTTTTTTCGGTCTTTCCCGAATCACCCTCCGAATTTTCCGCCGGGTTTTTCTTAAATTCCTCCGAATCATTCTTCAAATTTTCCACTGGGTTTTCCTTAAATTTCCCCGAATTATCCTCCGATTTTTCCTCGGAATTTCCCGAATCATCTTCCGAATTATTCATTGAAATCTCCGCATTTTTTCCCGTTGAATCCTCTGTCTGATACCCCCCTCCGGCAAATTTTTCATCGGAAATATTTTCCTGTTCATTCTCTCGGTTTTCCACATCCCCCTCTTCAAGATCATCTTCATCAAAGCTGCTTTCAAACTCCGAACCGTCATTCGTGCCGTTCGTAAATCCAATATCCGCAATGTCCTCGAAGATCTCCTCGTCCTCTTCCAAAGGAGGCTTCTCCGAAGGAGACATTTTCGTGGATTGCAGCCTTGACCTTTTCCGCTTTTTCCTGCGCCTTTTCTTTTTCCCCCTCGGAAATTTCACGATACCTATACCGAGGTACTTCAAAGCAAGCTCCAACTGCCCACCGTAAAATTTTATATGAGCCGTCACGGGAACATTCAACAAAAGCACTGAAATCAGTATCAGAACACCTATAATTATCAAGACGATCATGAGCTGTCGCCTCCCGATTCATCGGGCTTTAACGGCTCACTCAAAAGCCCCGCAATATCCGCATTCCCAACCTTTTCATCCGCCTCATTATCTGCAAATTTTTCCGGTTTCCCGCCATTTTCACCCGCTTCATTATCTGCGGATTTTTCCGTTTCCCCGCCGTTTTCATCAACCCCATTATTCTCGGAATTATCCGAATTTCCACCATTCCGAACAGCCTCAAAATTATCGAAACTCCCCAATTCATTGCTCACCGCAACACTATTTGTATCTCCGGATTTTTCCGAACGCCCCCCAGCTCCACTTGCCTGCAAATCCATTGCTCTGCCCAAAATCCCGTCACTCTCAGCCAACCCCAAATTTTCAAATTCCCCCGAATCATCGCTGTCTCCTGCCACTTCCGACCCCGGGGTAAGCAGGGAATCGAAATCCTCGGGCACGTGTCCCGGCAAAGGCGGCAAGTCCTCCAGCGACTCCAGCCCGAAGCACCTCAAAAAATTGGCAGTCGTGCGGTACGCAATAGGCCTCCCGGGCACATCCAAACGCCCCGCCTCTTCCACAAGATCACGCTCCGCCAACGAATTCACCACTCCCGAGCTGTCCACCCCCCTTATGTGCTCCACAAAGCTCTTAGTCACAGGCTGATTGTATGCGATTATAGTCAGCGCCTCCATAGCAGCAGGGGAAAGAGGCGTATTTCTCCGCGTCTCCGCCGCCGCCTTCACATTTTCCTCATACTCCGCACGGGTCGCCAGCTGATAGCAGCCCGACAGCTTCAGCACCGTCAGCCCGCTGCCCGTTTGTATATAAAACTCCTCCAGCGAGTCCGCCAGCTGCGCCAAAGCGCCTTTCTCCACCCCCGCCGCCGCCGCTAACCTCTCAGGCTCTACAGGGTCGCCGCAGGCAAAGAGCACAGCCTCCAGCGCAGCAGCTTTATCGGTCAATTTTTGTATCATATCAACGTTCCTTTGCTGATCAAACAGTTCAAATGTATTTTAAAATCCGAAATAAATGTAATATTTTTGTAATTTAAGATTTTATGATAAATTCATAGATCATAGATTTTTTATCTCCCGAGAATTTATGTTAAATTTCCAAGGCTTTTTCCAAAATCAAAACAACACTTTAGGAGCTTTCCCCTTAAAATGCCGACAACATTTAAGTTTCACGGCATTTCCTATATCTATTCTAACATAAAACGCTCAACTTGTCAATAGCTTTATGCAAATTTTAATTAATGATTTGCAAATTTTCTTTATCCCACAAAAACCCATGCATAATTTCTGCAATATTTATGCAAAGTGCACCACGCAATGACCGCTCCGTGCAGAAATACACCACGTCAAACCCCTGTCTCCGCAGCTTCGGTTGCCTCCTGCAAGCTTTCACCCGTTTCCTCATCATAGAGCATTCCCCCTAAAATTTCCTCATCGGAAAGCGTAGGATCTATAACTTCCGAATCCGCCCTGTTAAGGGTCAGCTCGCTGTTGTCGTCGCTTAGCAGTACCCTTCCCGATTTTGTCAGCTCCAGTACCGCCAGAAACGCCGCCACCCTGTCCGAGCGGTCGCGTATCTCCCCGAAAAGCCCGTCCATAGAGCATTTCCCGCTTACATAAAGCTTTTTCAGCACATACACGATCTTCGAGGTCACCGTCACAAATTTCTTTGAAACCAGCTTGGAAAACGCCGAGGGTCTAAGTTCCTCCCGCTCGTTTTTCCTTGTTCCCAGCCCCTTGTATGCCGCCAAAAGCTCTTCCGGCTCATGCCTCAGCGAATAGGAAAGATCCACCTCGATCGCCATAGGTTTGCGCACTGCAAATGCCCCGCCTATATAGATCTCCCTCATATTCGCCGCCGCAATTTTGCACAGCGAATATTCGATCAGCCGTCCTTGAAGCTCTTTTTTCAGCTCCTCCGCCTCTTCTTTCCGAGGCAGCAGAGACAGGGTCTTTATGTAAATAAGCCTTGCAGCCATTTCCAAAAATTCCCCCGCCGTCTCCATATCCTGTACCCCAAGCCCCTCAATGAAGTCAAGATACTGCTCCACCAGCGTAAGTATGGGGATATCATTGATATTCAGCTTGTGCTTTGAGATAAGGTGTAAAAGCAGGTCAAGAGGCCCCTCAAAGCCCTCCAGCCTGTATGTAACAGTCGTCATATTCCTGACCCCGCCAAAGCGTCTACCCAAAGGGTAAGAAAGTCCATGATCCTTATGGCCTTTATCTGCAAAAATTCCAAGGGTGCGTCCAGCAGACCGCTGTACAAAAGGACTATCATCACCAGTGCAATATATCTTTCCACCGACATGATCTTGAAATATATCCTGTCGGGCAGCACCGCATTAAAAATTTTAGACCCGTCCAAAGGCGGTATAGGCAGGAAGTTGAACACCCCCAGCGAAATATTTATAAGGCAAATGTACTGAAAAGCCACGCTGAGCCACAAGCAAGTCTCGCTGTCAAACCGATACACCCCCGCATAGATCAGCAGCTTGCAGATTATCATTGACAAAAACGCCATAATAAAATTGGACACAGGCCCTGCCAGCGACGAGAGCATCATATCCCGCTTAGGCTTCTTGAAATTGCCCGGGTTCACGCTTACAGGCTTGCCCCAGCCAAACCCCGCCACCACCAGCATAAGCGACCCCCACAAGCTAAGGTGTGCAAAGGGATTTAAGGTGACCCGCCCCTGCCGTTCGGGGGTATCGTCCCCCAGCTTTGAAGCCACAAATGCATGGGCAAATTCGTGCACAGGCACTGCCGTAAACAGCACCAGCAAATGTATCAGTATATCAAAAATCTTATCGTTCATAAATCATTTCCTTTTAAATTTCATTGCATACAGCAATATGGTCTGCCTCATTTGGGGCATTTCTCGGATTTGTCCGAGCTGAAAATAATCGGCATATCCTTAATTATACAACATTTTTCCGAAAAATACAAGAGGGAAAAGCAGTTGTTAAGACTTTGTTAATATATTTTGCGGCTTTTTGATATATAACGCTCAAACGCCGGGGAATGGATTTGTCCCCTACCATGCCATGAAACTGGCTTTGCTCCCTCTCACACGCCGAGGGAGTGGCTTTGTCCCCTACCATGCCGTGAACAGGTTTTTTCTCCTACCACACCGAGGAGCTGCGTTGTGTTGATGTGAATGAGTTGTTGAAATGCGTTGGTTTGTTGGCAAATGTGACTTGCCTGTTAAATGAAATGGGACTTTATTTGTGAAATGCATGACATTGCAAACGAAAGTAAGTTGCCGACCAAAGGGACAACCTCCCAGGGGGGAGAGGGGGCGCTCTGGGCTTGCTGGGGACGGTGGGCCGCC
>CAMWLD010000096.1 GCA_947175005.1 uncultured Ruminococcus sp.
ATCCATGAGAACCAGATCGAACGCGCCCGGAGCCGCCGCCGCTAGAATATCGGGATTCGGCTTTCCGTCCTTGCCGGGAGGGGTCATCATGATTATCTCCCCCACCTCCGCAATTTTGGCAGGCACAACATTCATCAGCACCGACGAGGACAGCGCCGCCGTCCCCCCGGGAACATACAGCCCCACTCTGTCAAGCCCACGAACACGCTGCCCCAGTATGCAGCCATTCCCCATAGGGTCAATAAAGCTCTGCTCCTTCTGCCTGTTGTGGAATCTGCTTATGTTCTCCATGCAGCTAAGCAAAGCCGAAGTGAACTCCTCATCCGCATTCGTCAGAGCGTCGTTTATTACCTCTCTCGGCACTTCATAATATTCGGGAAGCCTGCCGTCAAATTTCAGCGTGTAATCCCTTACCGCCTCATCTCCCCTTGCCCGTACATTCTCCAGAATATCTGCCACAATCTCCGAAACCTTCTTGTCGGTTTCGCCGTTGCGCTTCTCAACCTCTTTTAAAAATTCCAGCTCACTCTTACCGTCACCGATAATTTTTCTTATAATAGCCATTATTCACCATTCCTTTGATTTTATTTAAAGCACCTTTTCAATTTCCGAAATAAGCCCCTCAATTTCGCCCTTGCGCAGCTTCAGGCTCACCATATTGGCAATAAGTCGCGCAGAAATAGGGCAAATGTATTCGTAAACCTCAAGCCCGTTTTCCTTCAAGGTCGTCCCCGTCTCCACAATATCCACAATAGCATGGGAAAGCCCCAGCAAAGGCGCAAGCTCCACGCTGCCCTCTATCTTCACAATGTCAACGTCCATATTTTTCTTCTCAAAAAACCCCCTTGCCACATTCGGATATTTCGTGGCAATAGTACGTATATGCGTTCCCTCGTAAAAATTCTCCCCCTTTTTCCCCGCCAGCGCAAAACGGCATTTTCCGAAGCCCAGATCGGATAACTCAAAAAATTTCCCGTTCATCTCCATAATAGTGTCCTTGCCCACGACCCCCATGTCGCAAACGCCGTTCTCCACATATGTAATAACGTCCGCCGCCTTAGCTAGCACCACTTCAATGGAATCCCCCACAGGCAGTATAAGCTTTCTGCCCTTGTCGTGAACCGCCGAACAGTCATACCCAAGCTTTTCCAGCAGCGCCACCGTATCCTTTTCAAGCCTGCCCTTTGTCAGCGCAATGCGCAAGGGTCTTGCATTATTGTCCATTTTTTACAATACTCCTTTATAAATTTATACACCGTTTTTGGGGTTAATCATTTCCCCTTTTTAAACTCATTTATATCCTTTTCATCAAACTGATTCCCGCAGCGCATGAGCTCCCCCATTACACGCTTTATTCCATAAGATGTGCTATACCAGTTATCTCTTGTAATATTCATTTCCCCACATTCAATATCCGCAGGAACAATCAGTATCTCCGTATCGGGAAACGCCGCCCGAAAGAACATCAGACACCGCCTTGCATGAAACCTCTTGCAAACCAGTATCATCTTCCGAACATTAATCCCCCGTTCCTTCAGAACAGCAGCCGCAAACTCCGCATTCTCCCTCGTGTGCCCCGACCTGTCCTCACGGATCACCGCACTTTCGGGAACACCGTTTTTTATCAGCACATCCTCATAAAAATCGCATTCCGTAGGGTAGTCGCCGTCATAAATATCCTTTTTATCTTTGACCCCCGCAAAAACACCCGTCTTTACACCAACGCCGCCTCCCGCAATAACATATTCCGAAAAGCCGTCCCTGTAAAGCTCCGCAGCCTTTTCCGCGATCTGCGGATAACTCCCTCCCACAGTAACAATCACATCGCATTTTTGCGGCATATCCTCCACAAAAATAAACTCGCCTATATCCCCTATCAAATCACGCATATATTTCACACACCTCAATTTTCAGTGAAATTCGCCCTTAACTCCACAAGCCGACCGAAAATAACATTTAATCGTTAACCGTTAATTCTTCCACACCGTTTCCCGAAAAAATATCCAGCCTCATTATCCCCTTTGCCGCCGCATATTTTTTCGCCTCATCGACCGAATCGCATACCGCATATTCCGCTTTATATCCCTTTGAAATAAGCTCCTTGCAGTAAACCGCCGCAGCCGCCTCAAAGCCGTCCTCCCCAAATACAATAACATCTGCCGCACCCGGACGAAAGCTCCTTGTTTTCATCTCCGTCCGCGCCACAGCGTCTATATTCACCGCAAACCCCGCCGCAGGCAGCTCCATGCCGAATTCACCAAGCAGACCGTCATACCGCCCGCCGGAAAGCACAGCGTCTCCGCAGCCCTCAATATAGCCCTTTATAACAGTCCCCGTGTAATAATCCATTCGGTTCACAAGCCCCAGATCAACGGTAATTTTCCCCTCATACCCCATGGAAATAAGCCGCGCATAAGTCCCCCGAAGCTCCCCGAGAGCCGCCATTCCGTCCTCGCCCGGGTCAAGCGCCGCCGCCGCTTCAAATATCTCCTCTCCGCCAAACAGCCTCGGCAGCTGCTTTAACGCCCTTGTTACCTCATTATCCCCCATATCATCAAGCAGATCATTGAGCGCAGGATAATTCTTCACCTCAATAAGGCTGCGAATGCTCTCAACCTTATCCGCACCGCACCCAAGCTTTGCCACCAGCGACTTAAAGAAACCTATGTGCCCCAGCTCCAGTCTGTACCCGCCCGTTTCAAAAGAACCCAGCACCTCCAGCGCATTCGACAGCACTTCCAGTTCAGCCCTTGCCGAGCCCGAACCAATAAGCTCTATCCCCGTCTGCCTGAATTCATCGCTCCTGCCCCTCATCACAGGCTTGTTCCTGTAAATACTCTGACTGTAGCACAGCCTTATGGGCAGCTGCTGCCCTTGAAGCCTCGTCGCCGCCATACGTGCAATAGGCATAGTGGAATCGGGGCGCACTACCATAAGCCGCCCCTTGTTGTCGCAAAGCTTGTACATGGTCTCCTGTGGAAAATACCGTGATTTCTGATCGAAAACATCATAAAATTCCAACCCCGGAGTAATGACCTCCGAGTAGCCCTTACTCTTGAAAATGCTTTGAAGTCTTTCCTCCACAGCCCGCACCGCAGCGCACTCCTCAAAAAGCAGATCTCTTGTTCCCTCGGGGGTAATCAAATCATATCTTTTCATTTTTATCTTCCAATCGCTTTAGTATAGTAAATCATTACCGCGTTATCATATTATTATAATAACACAATAAACTCATTTTGTCAAGCACACAATAAAATTTTGTCACATTACACCCCAAACCGTCCTTTTCTTTACACATTCTTGTTAAAAATCCCAACAACGGGCAAGAATCCGAAGAGATAATACCGCCTTATATTTCCTGCCTCTATCAGAACAATGACATTTGATCCGACTTAGGCAGATCCCCCATAGCATTTATTGAGCAAAGCTTTTCAATAATGGTGTTGGAAACGCCGCTGCGCTCCTGAAGCTCATCAATTGAGATAAAGTCCCCCTCTGCCACAGCCCGCCCCAAAGCCTCGGCAGCATTAGCGCCCACACCCGAAGCAGCGCTGAGCGGCATACGTATCTTTCCGTCCTCCACCCTGTACCGCAAAGCGTCGGACTTCATTATGTCAATAGGCAGAAACTCAAATCCCCTCGCCATCATCTCATTGGTGACAAGCAGCATATCATATGTGCCGCTGTCTTTGGCGGTCTTGTCATTGCCCTTTGCCTTTATCTCGTTCATTTTCAGCTTTACCGCCGCCCTGCCCGCTATAGCAGTCTCGGCGTCAAAGTCCTCACCGCGTACCGTAAAGATAGTCGCATAAAATTCCAAAGGCCTGTAAACCTTGTACCACGCCAGCTTGTTGGCAGCAATTACATAAGCCGCCGCATGGGCTTTAGGGAACATATACTTGATTTTTAGGCAGCTGTCAATATACCATTCCGGCACATTATGGTCACGCATAGTCTGCTTCATTTCCTCCGTCAGCAGCTTCGGCGCTTTTCCCTTTCTGGTTATCTCCATTATCTTAAAGGAAAGATTAGGGTCCATGCCGTGATAAATAAGATAGGTCATAATACCGTCACGGCAGCCGATAACATCGGAAATTGTGCAAATGCCGTTTTTGATAAGCTCCTGTGCATTTCCCAGCCATACATCCGTACCGTGAGAAAGTCCCGATATCTGCAAAAGATCGGAAAATTTCGTAGGCTTCGCGTCAATAAGCATCTGCATTGCAAAGCCCGTTCCCATTTCGGGAATGGCAAGCGTGCCCGTCTCCCAGCCTATATCCTCCGCCGTGACCCCCAGCGCCGCAGGAGATTGATACAGGCTCATAACATTTTCATCCGCAGGGAAAATATCCTTTGTCATTATCCCCGTCATATCTTCCAAATGCTTGTACAGCGTGGGCACATCGTGTCCCAGCTCGTCAAGCTTCAATATCGTGTCATGAAGCGAGTTAAAGTCAAAGTGCGTGGTAACAAATATAGACCGCGGATCCTCTGCAGGGTGCTGTACAGGGGTAAAATCATAAACCTCATAATCTGACGGTACAACTACCATTCCCCCGGGGTGCTGCCCCGTAGTGCGCTTAACTCCCGTACAGCCTATAGTCAGCCTGTTTTCCTCGGCCCTCGATACCCGCTTCTTTACAGCCTCCAGATAATGTTTGACATAACCGTAAGCAGTCTTTTCCGCTACAGTGCCTATAGTCCCCGCCTTGAACACATTTTCGCTGCCGAAAAGGGTCTCTGTGTATTTGTGAGCGCTGGTCTGATATTCACCCGAGAAATTAAGGTCAATATCCGGAGCCTTGTCCCCGTTAAATCCAAGGAACGTCTCAAAGGGAATGTCATGCCCCTCCCTGATGTAATCCGTCCCGCATTTAGGGCATTTCTTAGGAGGCAGATCATAACCCGAGCCATACGAACCGTCGGTAATAAACTCACTGTTTTTGCACTCGGGGCACAGATAATGGGGCGGCAGTGCATTGACCTCTGAAATTCCCGACATATTCGCCACAAAGGACGACCCTACCGAACCACGCGAACCTACCTGATAACCGTTTTCATTGGAATTGGCCACAAGCTTTTGAGCAATCATGTACAGCACCGAGAATCCGTTTTTGATAATAGACCCCAGCTCCTTGTCCAGCCTGTCCTTGACTATCTTCGGCAGCGGATCGCCGTATGTAGCCTTAGCCCGCTCCCAGGTAATGCGTGTCAGATCCTCCTCCGCATTTTCCATAGTGGGAGTGTATGTTCCGGGAGGAATGGGCTGTATGTCCGGGTCAACCATATCCGCAATAAGATTCGGATTAGTCACCACAACCTCATAAGCCTTTTCCTTTCCCAGATACTCAAATTCCGCCAGCATTTCATCGGTAGTGCGTAAATACAAAGGCGGCTGATGTTCAGCGTCGTCAAACTTGTCATACATCAGCATTTTCCTGAAAACAGCGTCCTCGGGATTCATAAAATGCACATCACAAGTCGCAACCACAGGAATTCTCAAAGCCTCCCCCAGCTTTACAATAGTCCTGTTAAGATCCTGTAAGTCCTCTATAGAGCTTATGTTGTCATATTCGTCTCCCCTTATAAGGAATTCATTGTTAAGACAGGGCTGTATCTCCAAATAATCGTAAAACGAGGCAATATCGCAAAGCACATCCCAGGGTCTGCCGTCCCTCACCGCCGAAAACAACTCTCCCGATTCGCAGGCGCTGCCCACAATAAGCCCGTCTCTGTGACTGGCAAGCTCTGACATAGGTATCCTCGGACGGCGGTTGTAATACTTGATGTGTCCGCAGGAAACCAGCTTGTACAGATTTTTCAGTCCCGCATTGTTTTTCGCCAGTATTATCTGATGATAAGGCTTTAAATTCTTGGGGTCAGCCCCCTTCATGACCCTGTTTATGTCGCCGATATTCACACAGCCGTACTCGTTTATAAGGCGCTGCGCCAGCTTTTCAAATATCCTCCCTAATATCTTAGCGTCGTCACTGGCCCTGTGATGATCGAATTCACCAAGCCCCAGCTGCCTTGCCACATTGTCCAGCTTGTGCCGCTTCATATCCGTAAGCATACTTCTGCATATCACCAGCGTGTCCACTACCGAGAATTTGAAGTCTATCCCCTGCCTCACGCATTCCGCCTTTATAAACGCCGTGTCAAAGCCCGCATTGTGAGCAATAAGCACAGGCTCCTCACCGCAGAATTCGATAAATTTTTCCAAAGCCTCTCTTTGAGACGGCGCACCCTCCAGCATTTCCTGCGTTATCCCCGTGAGCCTCGTTATCCTCTCCGGCAAAGGCTTTTCCGGGTCGCAGAAGGTGGAAAATACCTCTCCCGGCTCTAAATTGTCCAGCTTTACCGCTCCGTATTCGATTATCCTCTCACCCGCAGCTGAAAAGCCCGTAGTCTCCAGATCGAATACTATGAGCCTACCCGTCAAAGGCACATCCTTCCGCAGCTTTACAGCGTCCGCCACATCATTGACCGAATAAGCCTCGCAGCCGTAAATTATCTTAAAATCTCCCCCGCCCTTTCTTATGTCACTGCAAGCGGCAGCCGCCTCGGGAAATGCCTGCACCCCTCCGTGATCGGTTATGGCTATTGCCTTGTGCCCCCAGGAATATGCCCTTTCTATAAGCTTCTGCGCAGGGGTCAGCGCGTCCATTTGAGACATATTCGTGTGCATATGAAGCTCCACACGCTTTTTCTCCGCAGTGTCCTCTCTGTCCTTCTTCCCCAAAATCATTATATCGCTTGCCCTCAGAATAAACTCATTGTCAAAAGTGTCAAACTCCACCTTTCCCCTTACAATTACAGTGCGCCCCTTTATTTTTTTCAGGTTATTCTCGCTGTCCTTGTCCGAAAAATCCTTTATGGAAATAGAGCCCGTGTAATCGGTTATCCCAATATTGGTTATCCTCTTTTCCTCCCCCTTTTTGTTGCGAATCTCCTTTTCCTGGTAATCGAACACATCTCCCCAGACAACTATACCGCTTACCGCCTCAAAAATATCCCCGATATTAGTGGCGGAATCCGCAAATATCCTTTTTCCCTTAACAATCTCCGCATTGTCGCTCATTACGGGAATATTCTTGAAATCCACCGCCACGACCATTTCGGGCTTTGTATAAACAGGTTCTGCGGGAGCGGCAGAGGAAGCCGCAGCCTCTGTCACCGTCTCCTCATACGCCCTGTGCAACATTTCCTCATAATTATCAAGGGGAGGATTCTTTTCAAACAGAAGCACAGGCATAGAAACCGAAAACTCTTCCTGCAAAAGTCTCGATAACGCCTTCTCGAACCCCGCCTTGGTAAGCAGCTCCTTGCCGCCGTTTTTAAGCTCAATATTGATAACGTCACTCTCCAGGTAACATACCGCATTCTTAAAATGGCCGTTAATTACAGCCATGTCCTGCCTCAGCCTCTTTATAGCCTCAAAAATATATTTGCCGTCAAGCATATCGGGCGTGTAACGGCTGTGAACTCTGAAAGAATCAAGTTTCCAGTAGTCCGCCGCCAGGCGCTCAAATTCCTCAAGATTTTCAAACCTCTGCAACGTCTCAAACTTAACTATCACCGCCATATCGGGGCTGTCCTTGCCGTGAAGTATCTGAAGCACATCCCCCCTGCCCACAGTATTTGGTATCTTCTCATCAATTTCCGAAAACAGATTTTTTATCAGCATTTTTGAGCTCCTTTACTTAATCTTGTAC
>CAMWLD010000097.1 GCA_947175005.1 uncultured Ruminococcus sp.
GTGGTCGTGGTCTCGGTAGTTTCATCGGGGAGGGTATCGGTCGCCTCGGTGGTGGTCGTTACCGTGGTGGTCTCGGTGGGCGCCTCGGTGTCCTCGGGGGCGCTTTCGGTAGTCTCCGCTTCGGGAGGAGGAGGCAGCACCATGTCCTCATCTACATTACTTTGGCAGCCTGCGAACAGGGAAAATGCCATGCAGAGTGCCATTATTCCGCTGATACGCCTTTTGGTTTTTCTCGTTTTCATTTTTCTTGCTCCTTTTCTTTTTATTTTGATATTTGAATTATCGGTAAATTAACCGTATTTTCCGTTTGGCGGCAAAAGTTACAAAGTCACAAGGTCACAAAGTCTCGGGGGCGGAAGGCTCGGCAGATTCGGGGTCTTTTACCGCCTTTATCCTTACTATCCGCATATCCTCCGCAAGAATGACGGTAAAGAGGATATTTTCATACTTCACCTGCGGGGTCTCGCCGTCCTCGGGGATACGACCCAGAAGTCCTGTGATAAATCCGCTCATGGTGTCGTATTCGCTGTCCTCGGGGAGGGGGCAGCCAAGGGTCTCCATTACGTCCCCTGCGTCGGCGTTGCCGCTTATGGCGTAGGTGTTTTCGGATATTTCGGAGATGTCCTCGGTCTCGTTGTCATACTCGTCCTGTATGCTGCCGACTATGGCTTCCACAAGATCTTCCATGGTAACAAGCCCTGCTGTGCCGCCGTATTCGTCCACTGCCACTGCCAGCTGGAAATGCCCTGCGGTCATGGCGTGGAAAAGTTCGCCGCACATACTGCTTTCGGGAACGTACTCCGCATCACGCAGAAAATCCTTTACACTGGCGCTTTGGGCAGTGCCTGTGCCCACAAGGCACAAAAGATCCTTTACATAGATGATACCCTCTATATGGTCAATGCTGTCCTTATAAACGGGGATCCTCGAAAAGCCGCTGTTTATGGCGGCGTAGACCACTTCGGTGATCTCCGCCTCGGTACTTACCGCAACGATGTCCGTGCGGTGGGTCATAACGTTGCTGACAGTCATGTCGTGGAATTCAAAGACGTTGTTTATCATCTCTTTTTCGGAGGATTCTATTGCACCTGTTTCATTGCCTGCGTCCACCATCATAAGGATCTCTTCTTCGGTGACAGGCTCTTCTCCCGATCTGACATCAGCCCCAAGGAGCATTGCTATGCCTTTGGAAACAGCTGTGCAGACAAGGGTCACAGGCAGCAGAAGTATCCGCAGGAGATTCACAAAGGGAGCGGATAATACGGCAAATTTATCTGCCTTTTCTCCCCTGACCGTGCGGGCGGGCACGCCGTCTCCCAAAGAGAGCAGGAGGATAACTGCTGCTGCGGTAAATGCCGCGCCGGCGGCTGTCTGCTCCGCAAAGGTGCGTCCCGTATCGGCAAAAATTCTTTTTAAGGCCGCCTCGGAAAGGGCAAATGCGAAAAGCACCGAATTTATAAGCCTGTGGGCGGCAAAGGTATGCCGCAGCGCCGATGGGCTTTGCAAAAGCCTTGCCAGCAGGCCCTCGCTGCCTTTATGCCCCTCGAAGGCTTTGACCTTGCTGTCATTTATTTCCATGCAGGCCCGCTCACAGCAGGCGTAAAAAGTTCTTAAAGCCAGCAGCGCGATACAGACCGCTGCTGCCCCGGAACTATCGGGATCCATAACCGACTTCCTTTCACTTGGATTATTTGGTGAACTTGCTGAACTTGCCGAACGGCAGGAGGTTTATCCTGCGATTTGTTTTACCGGTTTTATAAAATGAAAAAATTTACTTTCGACGGTATATTTTAAATTTAACGCTGTAAAGTGATAAATTTAAATTTGGCGGTCAGAAATAACGATCAATTTTGAAGGTCAGTTTTGACCACAGCGATACATATATAATTATACACCAAAATATCCGCTGTGTCAACGTAACAAAAATATAATCTGCAAGGGAAATGAGGGGCATAATTCAGTTAAAATAACCGAAGATTTGTATAATATTGGGTTTTGTTAATGGGAATGCTGTTGATTTTTAATGAAAAGTTCATTTTTGCATACGGGTCGGGCAGGAGGGGTGAGGCGAAATAATCAGGGCGCTGCTGCGGCCGGGGTAAATAAAAGGAATGAGGGGCGCAGGATTTGCGGCAAAATATGCAATTTCAGGAAAAATTGCGGAATGATCAAGGGGTATCTTATGCGTATGAAATACCGCCTACTAATATAACAAATTTGAGGGGCAAAATGTTTCAAAGTGGACTATAAAATTTGTGTGAAACTCTTGTGAAAAAATTGTGGAATATGTACAGCGGCAGCTCAATTTTTGGAAAAATTTCTCAAAAAAGCATTGAAGTATTTATTTGCCGAAAAAACACTTGACATTTATCCGTAAAAATTATATAATAGTATTATGTAGGCTTATGCCTTGTTTCAAAATTTGACTTGAGGTGCTTTGAGGTGATAGTATGCTGCCGGGTGATCCTGTTATGCTTATGAGCGTTATCAATACGAAGCTGAGGGATTTTTACTCTTCCGCAGAGGCTTTCTTTGACGATGTGGACTGGGCGGA
Organism: uncultured Ruminococcus sp.; assembly: GCA_947175005.1. Taxonomy (GTDB): domain Bacteria; phylum Bacillota; class Clostridia; order Oscillospirales; family Ruminococcaceae; genus Huintestinicola. The sequence continues at coordinate 2,555 of CAMWLD010000097.1, forward strand.
GGAGAAAATGTCACGGGCAGATGTCGAAAAAAAGCTGCTTGACGCGGGTTTTAAGTATGACCCCGAGAAAAATCAATTCAATTAATAATTAATGATTAATAATTAATAATGAGCGGGATTTTCCTGTATATGGGACAAACTTTGTTGCGCTAGGGTGTATATATTTAGTATAGCGCAAATTAACGTTTGTGTCAATAGCTTTGCGCGAAATTATATGACAAATCTCTTGTTTTGTGCAATTGCACAAAAATATCATAAAATTTTTAAATGAATTTTGGATTTTATGCAAAAAAGAAATCATTATTAATTATTAACTATTAATTAAACCGTAAGGGGGAGGAAAATGAACCCGGAGAGACTTTACGAAATTTTGACGGAGACGCTGGCGGATGAAAAGATCCGTGCGGAGATAGTGGACAGGATCTCGGCAAAGGCGGCCTGCGATGTGCTGCCGGGACAGACGGAGCTGTTTCCCGGGGGAGACGGGTTGGCGCTGTCGGCGGAGAATACGGAGCTTTCCAGGCGGCTTGCGCTGTGCGAGCTGGAAAACGGGAGGCTGCAGGGGGAGAATGCGGCTCTTATCGGGAGGATAAGGAGCTTGCAGGAGGCTATGAACCAATACAGCAGCGCTTACGGTATGCAAATTTCCCTGCACGCGCGGTTCAAAGAGCTTTCCGATCCTGTGGGGGCGGCTGTGAAGGGCTTTTTCAAGAATACTTCGGCGGCGGGGCTTTTCCTTTGCGGGGTGCAGCCGGATAATTTAATGGCTTTCAGGGATTACACCGAGAGGCTGGTCATTGAGGGAGACGGGGCTGCCTCGGGCAGCGATATTGGACTGCTGGACGACCTGTATGTATATCTGCTTTCCTGCTATAATTCCACGTTTTCCGCTCCTGTGTACGCTCTTACGGGGGTACGGGCGGGAGATGAATTTGACGGGAATATTCACCACAATATCGGGGTGGCAAAAAGCGGAAAGATCACGGAGGTAAAGCTTCAGGGGTGCATTGCGTGCGCAAGCAAACGGGTGGTGCGCAAGGCGATAGTGAAGATTTAGATGCACGGGGGCAAGAGATTCAGAGGCAAGAGGCAAGAATACAGATCTGCGGGTTTGCCGTATACGGTCCCGCTTGCCCGATGTGCCATGGTCGGATAATATGCTTTTAAATCCTTATATATCGGGGTTTGAGCATTTTATATAGATGATAAAATTCCCTGTAACGAGTTACCGAGCCACTATAATAAAAGTGCTCCGAAAATAAATAAACGAGCGGGTGCAGCGGTATGTTGCGCAAGCGCGCAAGGGTTAGGAGTTAGCGTTTATGGATACGAAAAAAATAAAGCTTATCCCCACGGAAAAGGACTATATTTCAAGCGCGGTGATTAAGCGCATTCCCGAGACTGCGGCGGCGCAGGTAAAGCTCTTTGACGGGGCTATTGCCAAGATAATGAAGCAGCTGGAGAAAACCTGGGTGAAGTTTGCGGATAAGGATATTTGGTTCAATACGGCTGTAAGCGGCATTTTCCCAAATCTTGACACCTTTAAGGTCTCCAGGCAGAATATTTTCTTTTCCTATGTGGAGAGCAAGTTCAACCGCTCATTTGAGGGGTATGAGGGAACGCTGATGACCTTGGTGGAACTGCGCGCTTCGGAGGTCCACAAGCTGCATAAATTCGACAAGTGCCTTTTTGCCTACAAGGAAAACGGCATTGTCAAGGCGGCAGATATTACAGGCAACGAGACTTATTCCTTTAACACGGCAAATCATCAGGAGGCGGCGTGCATACCGTCTTTGCGGTTTACAAAGAAAAACGGTCTGCCGCTGACGGGGGAAGAAATTATAATGGTTTTCTTGGACAAGGAGCTTACGCCTGCGGGACTGACCCCCGAGGAGGCGGACAGCTTTTCCGACCTTATTTCCCTGTACAAGGCGGACAGGGGGTATGTGGGTATTTCCGCCGAGGGGCATATTTCCTTTGATACGGAGAAAATCGCCGAGGATATCAAGTCGGGCGAATTCACGGGAAGCATTAACGGTCTGGACTTTTCCATGGACACTCTTCTTGCGGTGAACAGGATAAAGGCCGATGATGATTTTACGGCGGCGTTAAAGCTAAGTCTTTTATGCTGCGACAAGCGGCGGGCGGATATTGACCCTTATGATGACAAGCTTTTATCCGATCCTAACCGCGGACACTGGGAATTATGGACGGACGGGAATCCCGAGGAGGACTGCGAATATGCCATTGAAATTTCCGAGCCTCTTATTGCCCGCAACCCTGCGGCGGACATTGTAAAGGACGGCGTTATTGCCATTGATTTCGGTACTAAGAGCACGGTCGTAGTCTATCAGAAGCGTTCGGAGCACACGCTGCCTATGGCGATAGGCACGGGGCGTTTAAGTGAAGCGGACAGGGCGGAGCATTACGAAAACCCGACGGTAATGGAATTTGCCGATCTGGAGGATTTTCTTGCAAAATATCGGGCGAGATTCGGGAGACCCGAGACCCTTTGGGAAGATCTGCCCGTTTCCCATGCGGCTTATTCGGATATGATGAGAAGCTCAAGCAGGGATTATTACTCGTTCTTCTGCGATTTAAAGCAGTGGGCGGGGGACGGGAATATGTCTCTCAGGATTTGCGACAGGAAGGGCGGGGAATATCTGCTGCCCCCTTATATGAGCGACGACCCTGCGGCTTTTGACCCTATAGAGCTTTATGCCTATTACATCGGGCTTTATATAAACAATATGCGAAACGGGATATACCTGGATTATTATCTGTCGTTCCCCATTACCTTTGAAAAGGCGGTAAGGGAGAAGATAACCGCTGCTTTTGAACGGGGGATAATGAAAACTCTGCCCCAGACGGTGGCGGAGGACGAGGAGATAATGAGCGACTTCAGGGTGGACGGTTCGGTGAGCGAGCCGGCGGCTTATGCGGTGTGCGCTATGGAGGAATACAGGGTATATCCGCAGAATGATGAGGAATTCCATTACGGTATTTTCGATTTCGGCGGCGGCACGGCGGATTTTGATTTCGGCGTGGTGACGGTTTCCAAAAAGCGGAAATTTGATTATACTATAGAAAATTACGGCTCGGGAGGGGACAGGTATCTTGGGGGCGAAAACCTGCTGGAGCTTATGGCGGTTACTGTTTTCCGCAATAATTATTCCACGCTGGTGGAGAATAAGATAACGTTCACGCTGCCCCCGCGGTGCGAGGAATTTGCCGGCTCGGCGGCGGTAACGGCGCAGTCAAGAGAAGCACAGGCGAATATGCGCCATTTAATGGAGGCACTGCGGCCTTTGTGGGAGGACACAAGGGACGGGATTGACGATTTTGACAGGGGAGTTCTGCGGGTCGATCTTTTTGACAAGGACGGGGATATGCTGCCGAGATTTGAGCTTAATGTTAATGATGAGGAGTTAACGGAGCTTATAAGGGAAAATATTTCGGGGGGCATTGACAATTTCTTTACGTCTATGAGCCTTGCTTACACGGCGGACAATGCTTCGGTGCCAACGGAAGTGAACATTATGCTGGCGGGAAATTCCTGCCGCAAGAGAATGGTCACGGAAATATTCAGGGAAAAATTTGACGAGGGTGCAAACAAGCTGCGGCAGGCTTTGGGAATGGATATTGATGTGCAGTTCAATCTGTTCCCGCCTCTTGGGACGGAGAGCGCCTGCGAGCTTATGGAAAGCAAGGGGATAGACCCCCACAGGGGCAGTCTCGAGCACCCCACGGGGAAAACGGGAGTTGCGTTCGGACTTATAAAATGCCGCAAGGGCGGTGTTATAGAGCGGCGCGAGCTTAGCGCAAAGAATGACGAGATACCGTTCAAGTATTTCATAGGGTTCAACAAGCGCGGGCGGTTTACGGTGCTTGACAGCGGCGGCAGCCCCATGAGCCTCAGCGGCAGACCCGATTACAATGTTTGGTACAACTTTACCGACGCGGACGAGGATACCTTTGAGGTTTACTACTCGCCATTGCCCGACGCGGTGAACAACAACATTCCTATTGAAAAGGTAATGAAAAAGAAGTGCAGGCTGAATGTGGTTTACGAAAAGGCCTGTGTATATGTGCGGGCGATCGGGCCGAAAACGCTGCAATATGTGGCGGCTACGGAAAACGGGATAACCTTTGACACGTATCTTAGCAAGATAATGACGATAGAACTTAAATAGTTTTTGAATGCCTTTTATAAAACGGGGGATATTTTATGGGCAGGGACGGTAAGGAAAAAATCAGGAGAAAAGGGCGGGACGGCCTCGGGCAGGACGGGGCGATAACGGCGTCTGTTGTACTGTGCGTTTTTGCGGCGGTCATGGCGGCGGCAGGAGGATATCTGACGGAGACGGGCAGCGAGGAAAGTGTGCCTGTGATAGTGGACATTATTGAGGAGACCTCGGCTGCAAAGGCTCAAACTGCTGCAAGGGGCGGCGCAAAAGATGATGTTGAGATCATTGATGATGTGGTAGAGGCGGTCACGTCGGTTATTGACGGCGGTGAGGCGGGCGGCGAAACCGCGTCTGCCGCAACATTGGCGGGCATTGCCGCCGCAGACATTGCTGCCGAAGCGGAAAGAGCCGGCGGTGATGAGCTTATCAATATCAACACTGCAACGGCAAAGGAGCTGGAGAGCCTTTACGGTATCGGTGAAAAGCTGGCAGATGCGATAATTGAGTACAGGGAAGAACAGCCCTTTGAGACTATTGAAGATATTATGAAGGTCAAGGGAATAGGCGCGGGGAAATTTGATAAGATAAAAGACAGTATAACCTGTTGAGCGGTAAAAGAAGATTTTTATAGTGCATATTGCTGTAAAAATTCTCTTTTTACGGCAATAATCTGACTTATTTTACAAATCGGAAAAAGTTTTGAAAAACCCCTTGACAAGGTCGGAAAAATATGTTAGAATAATAAAGCTGTCGGACAGGAAGCGGAAGCTTATGTAGGCGGCAAAAATATCACAAAATTTTTTGAAAAAAGTTTTGAAAAAGACTTGACAAACGGAAAAAGATGTGATATAATAAAATATGTCGCTAAATGCGGCGTGCGAATTCTGACGGAATTTGGATTTTGGAAGAATTTGTCTGAGGAATCTTGAAAATTGAACAGAGAAGCTAAGGAAAGCAAAGAATTAAAACGAC
>CAMWLD010000098.1 GCA_947175005.1 uncultured Ruminococcus sp.
TCCCGGCGTGGTAGGGGAACAAAGCCGATTCCCGGCGTGGTAGGGGAACAAAGCCACTCCCCGGCGCATGAGGGGAACAAAGCCCCGCGGCGTTTGAGCATTCTGCACAAGTTCCCTTTAATAAGTATACCATAAAATCTCCCCCATTTCTATACATTTTCCGAAAAATGTCTATTGCAATTTGTACATATTCGGGTTATAATTTTTGTATATTTCAGAAAGGGGCGATATTTGTTGGCAGACCTCAAATTATCCGATAATAAGGAAGCGGAGGAACAGGAGAGCTTTATGTATAAGCTGGCAGCATTTATTGTTGATAAGCGGAATTTGTTTTTTCTGCTGTTTATTTTTGCGATGATCTTTTCAGTGTTTGCCTCGGGCTGGACAGAGGTGGAGGACGATGTTACCACCTATCTCGCGGAGGAAACCGAAACAAGACAGGGGCTTACGGTGATGAACGATCAGTTTATTACCTACGGCTCGGGCTCGGTCATGGTGGCGAACGTTACAAAAGAACAGGCGGAAAAACTGGCAGAGGAAATAGAAAATATCGACGGCGTTTCCGAGGCAAAATTCGACGGCACGGAGGAGCATTACAAGAATACATATGCCCTGTTCTCGGTGACCTTTGACGGGGAAGAGGGGGACGAGATAAGCGCTTCGGCAATGACCGAGATAAAAGAGCTGCTCAGTCCTTATGACCTGTACATAGACAGCGCTGTGGGCAGCGACGAGCAGGCGCAGCTTGATGAGGAAATGCAGGTGGTGTCGCTGGTGGCGGTGGTCATTATTATAACGGTGCTGCTGTTTACCTCAAATTCTTATGCGGAGTTGCCTGTGCTGCTGATGACCTTCGGGTCGGCGGCTCTTCTTAATAAGGGCACTAACTTTTTATGCGGGAAAATTTCCTTTATTTCAAACTCGGTCACGGTTGTGCTTCAGCTGGCTCTTGCCATTGACTACGCCATTATTTTAATGAACCGTTACACCGAGGAGCACAGGGTAATGCCTGCGAGAGAGGCCTGCATTACAGCTCTAAGCAAGGCTATTCCCGAAATATCCTCCAGCAGCCTTACAACGATCTCGGGATTGGGTGCGCTGGCGTTTATGAGCTTTAAGATAGGGGCGGATCTGTCGATAGTGCTGATAAAGGCGATATTTTTAAGCCTGCTGTCGGTGTTCACTTTAATGCCGGGGCTTATTATGCTGTTTTCGGAGGCTATTGACAAGAGCGCACACAAGAGCTTTGTGCCGAAAATTTCGGCGGTGGGAAAGTTTGCATTTGCCACAAAATATGTGATACCGCCTTTGTTTGTGGTGCTGGCTGTGGTGGGGTTTTCGTTTTCAAACAAGTGCCCCTATGCTTACGGCAACACCATGATCGAATCGCCCCGTAAAAACGAATCCCAGCTTGCTGCACAGAAGATCGAGGATTCATTCGGCAGCACCAATCTGCTTGCCATTGTGGTGCCCTCGGGGGATTACGAAAAAGAGGGGAGGCTTATTTCGGAGCTTACAAGGCTGTCGGGGACGGATTCCATGCTGGGGCTTGCAAATATTGAGGCTATGGACGGGTATATGCTGACGGATAAGCTGACGCCGAGGCAGTTTTCCGAGCTGGCGGGGCTGGATTATGAGGTGGCAAAGGTGATATATGCCGCTTATGCTGTTAATGATGAGGATTACGGCGAGGTGGTAAACGGACTGGACAGCTACGGAGTGCCACTTATTGATATGTTCATATTCGCTTATGACGAGGTAGAAAAGGGGTATGTAAATCTGGATGAGGATCTGCAAAGCAGTCTGGATGAGCTGCACGAGACCCTTGACAAGGCGCTTTTACAGCTGAAAACAGACGAGTACAGCCGCATTCTTTTATACTCGAATCTGCCCGAGGAGGGGGAGGAAAGCTTTGCGTTTCTGGACGAGGTTCACGAGGTGATGGCAAAATATTACCCCGAGGACGCTTATATTGTGGGAAATTCCACTTCTGATTACGATCTGTCAAGCTCATTCTCCAACGATAATATGATGATAAGCATATTGTCGGCGCTGTTTGTTATAATCATACTTCTGTTTACCTTTAAGTCGGCGGGGCTGCCTGTGCTGCTTATTGTGATAATCGAGGGGAGCATCTGGCTTAATTTCTCGTTCCCGTATTTGAGCGACAAGCCCTTGTATTTCCTTAGCTATCTTATAGTAAGCTCCATTCAGATGGGCGCAAATATCGACTATGCTATTGTAATTTCCAGCAGATATATGGAGCTTAAAAAGGAACTGCCCATGAAAATGGCTATTACGGAGACCCTTAATCAGGCGTTCCCCACGATAGTTACCTCGGGGACTATGCTGGCGGCGGCGGGCTTTCTTATAGGCATTCTTTCCACTAACCCTATTATTTCCGCGATCGGTACCTGTCTCGGCAGGGGGACGGTCATTTCCATTTGCCTTGTTATGTTTGCGCTGCCGCAGATACTTATTTTGGGCGACGTTATTATTGAAAAGACCTCCTTTACCCTTAAAAAGCGGGAGAGGGTGGTTTACAGAAACAGCAAGGTCACTGTCAGCGGACTTGTAAGGGGCTATGTGAACGGCAGGATCGAGGGTATTGTCACAGGCGTTATTATAGGCGATCTGGACGCTAAGATCGAGAGCAAGTCTCATTTTGAGGCGGAAAGCCTTGTGCCCTTGGAATATATTGAGGCTATGGAACAAAGGTCGCTGCCCGACAAGTCGGGGCAGACCGATAATGTCGGGCAGCCTGACGATTGGTTAAGCGCCGATGTTTCGGGAGATGATTCGGACAATATTTCGGAGAAGGTCAAGAACCCGACGAAAAAGAAAAGACAGCGCAGTCAAAACCGCAGGAACAAGGAGGTGTGAGAAAATGTTAAGGTTAGGTAAGTTTAAAAGGTTATTGACCACTAAGTTGGCAGACAAGGCATTGTCGAAGGCGTTTGCTATGGCTTTGGCATTTTCCATGGCTGCGGCGGTTTCCTTTGGCGGTATGGCGAATGTGAGCGCTGCTAATGAAAGCGTTAATATAAATTCCCGTGAGGATTTTATAAGGTTTACAGAGGACTGTGTGCTGGATTCCTATTCGGTGGGGAAAACATTTTCTCTGCAATGCGATATTATACTTAATGAAGATGTGAGCGTGCCCTCATTCGGGGGAGTTTTTGAGGGCAACGGGCACACTGTTTCGGGGCTGCGGATAGATTCGGACGGCTCGCAAAAGGGCTTGTTCAGATACATTGAGGGCTCGGGAGTGGTGAAGAACCTGGCGGTCAGCGGCAGCATTGTTCCCCAGGGGAGCGGCGAGGAATGCGGAGGCATTGCGGGAGTGAACAGGGGGAGAATTATCGGCTGCACCTTTTCGGGACTGGTAAACGGCAAAAACCGCTGCGGCGGCATTGCGGGGATCAATGAAGAGAGCGGATTTATAGCCGACTGCACTGCAGGCGGGGCGGTAAGGAGCAAGACGGCTGCGGGGGGCGTTTGCGGCGAGAATTACGGGATTATCATATGTTCGGTAAGCGATGTTTCGGTGAACACGGTCATCAGCGATGAATCGCTTGACTTAGAGAACCTTGTTCCTGCGGACTTATATTCGGACGGGGGGCTTACAAATATTACCGACGCAGGGGGAATTGTGGGGTATTCCGCAGGGGCTGTGCAGAACTGCATTAACAGAGGCAAGGTGGGTTATCCTCATGTGGGGTACAACATTGGCGGCATTGCAGGCAGGCAGGAGGGGTATATTGCAGGCTGCTCCAATTACGGCGAGATAAACGGGCGCAAGGATGTGGGCGGCATTGCGGGGCAGGCTGAGCCTTATCTTTCGCTTTTATACAATGAGCGGACGGGGGCGAAGCTAAGGACTGCCCTTGACGAGCTTAATGTGATAATTGATGAGACCGCGGGGCATATGCGGGAGCGGTCGGATGAGCTTTCGGGGAATACGGAGGATATTCTGGATAATTTAGAGCGGGTGCATAGGGGGGCGGACAATTACCTGGACGAGGCAGACAGGATAATAAATGCAAATGTGGATTCGCTCAATGAGCTTAGTTCGAGGGTCGCAGACCTTACGGATATGGCAAAGCCTGTGTCGGATAATCTGACGGAGGCGAGCGATAATTTGCAGGGGGCGTTTGATGATCTTGCAGAGGCGGCGGATCACCTGGCAAAAGCGGGGGACAGCATTGACGACAGCCTTGACTACATTCATGACGGACTGGGTCAGCTGTCGGAGGCAATGGCTTCTTTGAGCGCGGCTTCCGAGGCGCTTAGCGGCGGTTTTGACGGTCTCGAGCGTTCACTTGGAGATGAGGCAAGCATGAGGGCGTCTATAAAGGATATGCGGGAGAATTTCCGCACGCTGCGCACAAACATAAGCACGGTTTCGGGGGCGGTCTCGGACCTGTTTACCGCTTTGGCGGACTACAGCAGTTCGGGGGCTGTGCAGGGGGGAATGGCAAATGTAAGGAACGATTTGCAGCAGGCGGGAAATGCTGCGGACAGGGTCTCCGATGATCTGCAGCGGTGCGAGGCGGCCTTTAGTAATATCGAAAATCTGCTGAATGCCAATATTTACGATATTGAGAGCTACAGCCCTTATATTAATGAGATACTGGATAATATTTCGGGCGGGGGGCTTAGGAGTTTGTTCGACAGCCTTGGGCGGCTGACCGACGATCTTTCGGAGATGTTTTCGGGGGCGGCTTACGATCAAATGAGCGAGCAGGCAAGGCAGAGCCTTTACGACATGGCAAACGGCATGAGGGGGGCTGACGAGGCGGCAGACGGGATAAATCAAAATCTTGATGATATTTACAACAACGGCGACATTGATTATATGGGGGACTTCTGGGACGGGCTTAAATCTGCGCGCAGACAGGCGGAGGATATTCCCGACCCCTTAAAGAGCGCTATTGACTACATTATCGAAAGCGGAGAATTTATCGACGAGGCGGACATGGAGGCGGTCTCGGCGGCGATGTGTGCTCAGAGCGCTATGGATAAGGCTTCCGAGGCAGCGGACAATGCAAAAAAAGCCTTTGAGGGCGTGGGGGATATTATAGATCATTTTTCCGCAAAGGATAAGATCACCTTTACGGGAGCGGACGACGAGATCATTGCCGCTGGAGATGAGCTTTCCGCCCTTATGAGCGAGCTTGGGGACTTATGCGGAGAACTGGCGGACAGTGCAGACGGCACTGTGGGGGCGCTGGCTGACGACATTACAAGGCTCAATGGCAAGGCGGGAGAGGTAAGCGGATTGCTGTTTGACCTTATTGACGAGATAGCAGACAAGTCCACCGACCCCGATGACTACACGGAGGACATTTCCGCAGAGGACACGGCGGGGCGGTCGGACGGAAAAATTGCCTCCTGCGCCAATTATGCAAATGTGAACGGAGACGTAAGCGTAGGGGGCATTGTGGGGGCAATGGCTGTGGAAGTGGGGTTTGACCCGGAGGGGGATATTGAGACTATCGGGGAGCGTTCCCTTGACTTTATGTATATGTCCAAAACAGTCGTCAGGGAATGCAGGAATTTTGGTAAGGTAACCTCGAAAAAGGATAATGCGGGGGGAATTGCGGGGGAAATGGACACGGGCTGCCTTATCGGCTGCGGAGGCTTTGGAGATGTGGTTTCCACCGACGGCAGATATGCAGGGGGCGTTGCGGGAAAGTCCGAGGCTAAGATATACGGCTGCGCTGCCATGTGCAGAGTTTCCGCTTCACGGAATGCAGGGGGTATTGCGGGGTTTGGGCATGACATTGAAAAATGCCGCAGCTTTGTGATAATACAAAATGCAAAGGAACAGGCGGGATTTGTGGCAGGATATGCGGACGGCGAGGTCGCAGACTGCACATTTATAGGGGAAGTAAGAGAACCTGTGACGGAAAGCCTTGAGGAGAGGGAAGATGATACGGGAATAGCCGTTACCGGGGCTGTGGATAACATCAGCTACGGCGGCAGGGCTTACTCTGTAAGCTATGAGGAGATGATGAGCGGCGGGGGTGCTGACCGTGTTCCCGAGGAATTCGGGCAGCTGAAGTTTATTTTCAAGGACGGGGACGATATGATCGGGACGGTAAGTGTGCCCTACGGCGGGAATATTTATGATGATATGCTGCCCATGCTGCCCGAGGGGAACGGAGAGTTTGTGCGGTGGCAGGAGTTTGAGGGGGAGAATGTTACCTTTGGGGCAGAGATAAGGCTGATATACAGCGAATATGTGACGGCGCTTGCAAGCGATATTACCAGGGAAAACGGGCTTGCCGCTCTTATCTGCGAGGGGAAGTTCGGGGAGAGTGATAAGCTAACCGCCGAAACGGCTGCCGGTGCGGCAGGGGAGGACAAATGGAGTGTGACCGTTCCTGCGGCGGCGGACGGGAACGAACCCGATGAGCATATTATAAGATTTCTGCCCCTGTTTTCGGCGGACAGGACGGAGATAATTCTGCGTGATGATAATGGAGAGAATAGGATAGAAGCCGTGCAGGACGGCCAGTATCTTGTGTTCAGGGTAAGGGGAAACAGCTTTGAGTTTGAGGCAAGGGAAAAAGCTTCGGCTGCGCCTGTTTACCGGATTGCAGGGGGAGCGGCTGCGGCAGTGGTTGTGATAGCTGTGTTAATGGGGAGGAAAAAGAAAAACGGCGGAAACGGTCGTGGGGAGAAAGAAAAGGCAATGGCGCAATAGTGCAGCAGCGCAGCAGCAAAATATTTCGAAAAAATGAGGCAGGTTCCGAAAAAACCTGCCTTGTTGTTTTTGCTGCTTTTATTTATTTTTCCCGCTGATGACCCAACCGAATATGCCGCCGCAAAGTCCGCCGATAATATGCGCTGCCTGGGAAATATTGTCCGAGGCAAATATGCCGTTCAGAATTTCCGTGCCGAGGTAAAGCGCCGCCACGAATATCAATGTTAAAGGTATCTCTCCGCTACGGCTGTTGGCGTAGGAGCTTAGCAGGATCATCATAAAGGCAATGCCGCTTGCCCCCAGAAGCGCCGTACCCGGAAAGAAGATCATATTGAGAAGCCCCGTTATTGCGGCAGTTACGGCTATCATGGCAAGGAGACGTTTGCCGCCGTATTTTTCTTCAAGCATAGGTCCCACAAGAAGAATTACCGTGAAATTTCCCATATAATGGCTGATGTCCGCGTGACCCAGGACATGGGTGAACAGCCGCAGGTACATAAGCGGGTCGGTCAGGGGCGCGCGGTATACCGAAAACAGCAGCCTTGTTACGCTTCCGCCTGTGAAATACCCTATTATCAGCGCCGCAAGGCTAAGCAGGGTAAAGCTTAGCACTACGGGGGAATTGTATGTGATCTTTATGCTTGGCTTGTTCATTTTTATAACATCCTTTTTTTGATTTTTGAGGATTCTCGATATTTTCGGGAAATATTTTCCCGATTTTACAGTACCATATCATTATATCATATCCCGAAAAAAATGTCAAACAATGGCAGTATATTCAGTAAAAGCCTTAACCAATAACTTCTTGCCTCTTGCTTCTGACCTCTTGCCTCTGATAATGACCTCACCCCTTTGTTCGGAAACAAAGGGGTGAGGCTGTAGCATTATTCAATTTATGAGAAGAAAGCTAAATTTGATTATTCTCCCATGTTAACCTTGCCGGCATAAACAACATAGTTGCCTGCACTTGTGATCTCAAAGGAGAAT
>CAMWLD010000099.1 GCA_947175005.1 uncultured Ruminococcus sp.
GGGGAAATGGTGGAATACGGAACTCACGAAAAGCTGCTGGAAAAGAACGGCGCATATGCGGAAATGTTCCGTGTTCAGGCGCAGTATTATGTTGAGGACGAAACGCCGGTCGAGGTATTGGAAGGAGGTGCCGCTTGTGAGTAAATCACCTGAAAATAACGAAAAACGTGAGTATACGGTAAAAAAGACGCTGAAATATTTTTTTCCGGTTGCCTGGAAATTTGACAAGGCTTACTTTATTCTTTCGGCGATAAACGTTGTTATCGGCGCTGCCGTGCCGTTTCCCGAAATAATCTTTATGCCGCTGCTTCTGGATTCGCTCATAAGTCCCGAGCGTGACCTGCATCGGATAATCACCTATGCAGCGCTGATGATAGGGTTAAGGGTGGGTGTATCGCTGATAAACTCCGTACTGTCTATTCATCTGGAAAAATACTCGGACAAATTCTATAATTTTGTATCCGAGGAAATTTCCCAGCGCTGCATGGAAATGGACTTTGCGCTGACGGAAAACAAAGAGGCGCTCGATCAGATAAACCGAGGAAGAGAGGGGCTGGACTATTCTAACGGAGTACACGGGATATCCACGGCTTTCTTTACCATACTCACAAATGTTATGAAAATTTTCGGAGTGGCGGCAGTGCTGGCAGTAAGCGCCCCGTGGATGCTGCTTATCATAGCGGTGCTGCTGACGATTTCAACGGTCATCAACGGTAAAAAGAATAAGATCGAGATCAAATTCTTTAATGAAGTTTCAAAAATGGACCGCATATGGGGCTATATTCTGTGGGAGCTGGAGAATTTCCGCTTCGGAAAGGATATTCGGATATACGGCGCAGCGGATACGCTCATCCAAAAATCCACCGAGCAGACCGACCGAATTATGGAGTTCGACACCCGGTGGGAAAACGAGAAATACCCGCTTAGCATTATGGACACTGTCGTTACGGCAATAAGGGATTTCGGCACATATCTTTATCTCGGCGCGCTGGCTATTTTCGGCAGGATAACTATAGGGACATTTTCGCAGCTCGTTTCGGCGGGAGGCACGCTCAACTCTTCGGTACAGGGCGCTGTATTCGGATATCAGGATATTGTCAAGCGCTGCAATTACGCATACGAAGTCGTGAAGCTTATGGAATATCCTCCAATGCTGCAAAAGGGCGACCGACAAATCGAGAACATGAAAGCTCCGCATATTATAGAGTTCCGCAACGTCAGCTTTTCCTACCCTAATACGGGCGTGCAGGTGTTAAAAAACGTCTCTATCACCATAAAGGCAGGAGAGCGGCTTTCGGTCGTCGGGCTTAACGGCGCGGGAAAGACCACATTTATAAAGCTGCTGTGCAGGCTGTATGATACAGACGAGGGCGAGATACTTATTGACGGCGTAAATATCCGTGAGTATGACTATGACGAATATATGAAGCTGTTCTCGGTGGTGTTTCAGGACTTCCGCCTGCTGTCATTTTCCGCCAAAGAAAATATACTTCTCGGCGCAGAGGACAGCGATGAGGCAGTCGACGTGATGTTTGAAAAGGTCGGGCTGCTGGACAAGATAAACTCGCTCCCCAAGGGACGTGATACAATGATGTTCCGTGAATTCGACCGTGAAGGCGTTCAGCTTTCGGGCGGCGAGCAGCAGAAGCTTGCCATAGCACGGGCGCTGTACAAGGACGCTCCCGTGGTCATTCTCGATGAGCCGACTGCGGCGCTTGATCCCGTGGCGGAGTATGAGATATACTGCAAATTCAACGAGCTTGTGGGCGGAAAGACCGCAGTGTATATCTCTCACCGTCTTTCCAGCTGCAAATTCTGCGACAGGATAGCAGTATTCAGCGAGGGCACTATCAAGGAGCTTGGAACGCATGACGAGCTTGTAAACCGCGACGGCGGGATATACTCGGAGATGTTCCACGCACAGGCGCAGTATTATGTTTGATCTTACATTAACGAAAAATACAAACAAGGACAATGGCTTAAAAAGCAGAGCCCACAGATGAAAAGTGGTACAATATGGGGAATTGGTATCAAAATGAAAAAACTCGCAGGAATTATTGGATTTTTCCTGCGGGTTTTCATTTTATTAAAGAGGAATAGGATCACCCCTATTTTTTCATGGCTTTCAAATTTTTATGTTCTATATGCTCTCTGTAAAGATCCACAGCCACCTTGAACACCGAGGACACTGCAAAAATTCCCATAGCAATAGACCCTGCCTCCGCAAAAGCAAGAGAAGCCCTCTCAAGAAACGCCTCCCGCTCACCGCTGACCAGTGACAGACAGGCATAATAGGTAAGTCCTCCCGGCACAAGGGGGATTATCCCTATTACCAAAAACATATTCACCGGCACCTTGCACCGCCTTGCCAGAATTTCCGAATATGCCGAAACTGCCGCCGCCGCAATAAAGCAGCACATTCCACCCGTAAGTCCCATATGCTCCGCCACGGAAAAGATCAGCTGACTTATTACCGCTCCCAGTGCTGCCCCCAGCAGATTCCATGCCCTTATATTGAACTGCACCCCGAAAGCGGCGCAGGCGGCAAAGGAGCAAAGGCAGGGGAGAACGAATGTATCGAAAATGTTCATTGAAAGACCCCCGAAATTATTAATTACAGCAATCCATAAATATAAACAGAACCATATTTTATAAAGTAAAGCAAAAAGCCGAAAAAATAACGGTTTAATTTCTTGCCTCCTGCCTCTTGCTTCTTTAAAACAAAACGATTGAGCTAATTCTATGTTTTACTCTAATTTACAGGTGTATCGCCGAGGCCACCGCCGAGCCTACTCCCACCGCCAGACCCGCCGCCGTCAGCAGCGCTTCGGTAAGGGTGTAAAGCCCCGAAATGAAATCCCCCGAGATAAAGTCCCGCATACTGTTCACCATAGCAATTCCCGGAACCATGGTCATAGTTGCTCCGATTATCATTTTGTCAAAGCGTGGAACGATCCCCAACTCGTAAAAGCCCACCGCCATAAAGGAAATGACCGTGGAGCAGGCGACTGCCTTTAAAAATGCGCTTGCCCGCACTCTGTCCAGCATTTCACGGATAAAGCATACCGTAAGCCCCAGCAGTCCCCCGAAAGCCGCCTCAATGGCAGACCCTCCGAAGTACACTGCAAAGGCAAAGCCCACTGTGAAATAGCTTATATATATAACGAGTTTGGAATATCCCTTTGTCTGCTTTATATTTTCGATCTCCGCCATTATCTTATCCGCTGAGGGCTTTTCGGCGCAGATCTTTCGGGAAAGCCTGTTGATGAGCGCCACACGGTTAAGATCGTCCGAGCGGCTTAGTACCGTTCGGGTATCGGTAAGGGGACAGCCGCTTTTATCCTTTAGTGTGATGATAAAATTTGCGGGGGTCGCATAGAGCTGCGCCTCGGTATGGCCGTAGGCATTGCATATACGCCGTGCGGTGTCCTCCACACGGTAAATTTCCGCTCCCCCGGCTATGAGCATTCCCGCCAGCTCCGAGCATATTTCCGCTAAGGCTCGTTCCGTCAATATGTTCACCCTTTCAGAGGTTAGATGTTAGAAGTAAGAGGTTAGAAAATTGCAGTTTACGGTCAACGTAATACGGCTTTTATATGTTTAATTGGTATCGCATTTCCCGCAGCGCCTTGCCGCCGATATTATCATCAAGAAAGTCTCCCGTGGGGGAAAATCCGTTTCTCTCGTAAAAACGCCTTGCAGGGTGATTATCCTCCAGCACCCACAGGAATATCTTGCCAAAGCCCATTCCCGAAAGTTCCTTTACAGCCTCCCGCAGCAGCATTTTTCCATAGCCCTTTCCCATAAATTCGGGCAGGAGATATATAGCGATTATTTCACCCTCGTCCGGAAATTCGGGAAACCTTGAAGCACTATAGCTGCAAGTGCCGCAAAGCCTGCCTCCCTCGGTGAGGACTAAGTTGTGCCGACCCTCCTTGTCAGCATTTTCCGTCCATTTTCCGTGGGGAATGCTGTCAAGGAAATCATCGGGGATAATACCCCGATAGGCGTGTTTCCAGCTTTTTTCGTAAATTTCGCTAAGCTCATATCTGCTGTCCCCGGGGAGCAGTTTTCGTACATTCACAGTTCATTCACCCTCTCGGTGAGGAAAGTTTATTTCCTATAAAAAACGTTATATAAACAATGCATGGCATAATCGGTTCCTGTCTCCTGCTTCTTGCCTCCTGCCTCCTATAGCACCAACCCGCCGTTTATCCCCAGAACCTGACCTGTGATGAAATCTGCCCTTTCATCGGCAAGAAAGGTCACAGCACGGGCAATGTCAAATGGCGTGCCTATGCGGTTCATGGGAGTTTCATCAATAAGAGCGGCTATGTCCTCGGGAGAAAAGCCCCTGTTCATATCCGTGTCAATTACTCCGGGGGCAATGCAGTTCACTGTAATTCCCGACAGCCCCACCTCTTTCGCCAGCGCCTTTGTAAAGCCTATGACCGCCGCCTTGGCAGCGGAATAATGCACCTCGCAGGAAGCCCCCACCTGACCCCACATGGAGGAGATATTTATTATCCGTCCCCATTTCCTGTTTATCATATGGGGAATGCAGGCTTTGGAAAGGCTGTATACGCTTTTCACGGAAACGTCAAACATATTGTCCCACATTTCCTCGGTTATATCCTGTAGCACAGCGTGCTCTGATATGCCTGCGCAGTTTACAAGAATATCCACGCCCTCGGGGATAGACTTTACCGTTTCCATAACCGCCCCATAGTCACGCACATCGCATTGCAGGGGAGTGCAGGAAATTTCATTGCACAGTGTCTCTATCCCTTCACGGCTGCTGTGCCACAGGGCGTAGACCTTATACCCTTCATTTGCAAGGGCTTTTGCGCATTCCCTGCCTATCCCGCGGGAAGCACCCGTTACCAGCGCTGTTCTCATGCTGCCGCCGCCTTTTTCTTTCTTTCCCTTTCGTCCCCGCCCTCGGAAATGCCTATAATTATTATAGACAGTATTCCCGAAATTGTGCATATAATGCCTACGGAAAGTCCCTCGGGGAAGAAGGTCATCTCTATCTCATGCTCGCCTGCGGTAAGGGGCACGCCTATAAGGGCGTTGCAAACCTCTACCGGCTCGGTCTTTACGCCGTCCACCTTGATAGTCCAGCCGGGCTCCCAGCTTATGGTGGTGAACATTATGCCGTCCCTTTGGGCGTTTATGCTGCCCTTGATGTGATCCTCCGACCAGCTGTCAAGTTCGAGAGTGCCCTGAGCCTTTATGGTGTCCAGCGCCTCATGGAAAAGCTCCTCGTCCAGGTATCTGAACTGAACGTCCTTGTAAAGCACCTCGTTTTTCTTTTCGGTAATGGTGGCTATAAGGGAAATTTCCTCCCCTGCGGTAAATCTGCCCAAGGTCTCTATCGCCATTTTGCCCTGCTCAAAATAATAATCCAGGAAATCCTTGTTGAGCCACAGGTTTACCTCTCTTTCATAGGAGGAGGGCATATAGAAGTAGAGCATATTGGAGTTGGGAGCTTCAATGAAAAATTCAATGTGGCTGTTCTTTCCCTGAACCTCGGGAACATATTTTGTATGCACGCCGTAGCTGGTTTTTACCGCATTCTCGGGCACGACCCTTTTCACGGGAACTTCCTTGAAATATTCCACATATTCGTCGGATATCATAGCGCTGAGTATCCTGTTCTGATTGGCAAAAGGATCGTCCAGTCCCAAAGTAATGTCAAGAATAGCCTCATCGGACATAAACCCTAAGGGCATGGCGTTGGGGTTTTCGTAAACAGCGAAAATATCCTTTTCGTCCTCATTGGTAAGCAGCAGCTTGTCATAGGACTTGCTTTCGGGGATAACAGGGAGAAGCTCCTCGGTGATATCCTCGTCCTCATCGGGTTTCTTTATCTCTTCCTTTTCCATTACATATTTTATTCCCAGCAGTGCGTCGGTAACATATGTCGAACCCCTGTACTTGATATAATGGCCGCCGTAGGAAAAGCCCAGCTTCCGCAGGAACTGTATGGGAGCGGCATTAAGAGTGGAGCTGGAGTGGGATATGCCGAAGCTGCCGAATGCCATAGCGTCGTTCACTGTGCGGTGGTGATTTTTCTCAATACGGTAGAATCCGCTTTCGTCAAAAGGGTCTGCCTCGTAAATTTTTGATACTGTGTCCCTGCCAAGTGTAATATATCTGTTGTAGGAGGAATATTTTGAATAGGTAACGTCCTTGTGAATGGCATACATAGTGGCAAGAGAGCCCGAGAAAAGCTCGCCCACAATGAATATCCCTATTACCAGCGTAAGAGTGCGCCTTGCCGCCCTGCCCGACAGCTTTATAAACCTCAGAGCCACTCCGTAAACTAAGGTAAATCCCACACAGTACCAGGAGGAAAGCCATATGTTCACCCCGTCAAAGCCCTGCTTCGAGATATAAAGGGCATAGACCGCCAGTGCAAACACGCTGCCCATAAGCTCTTTTACGGTTATCCCCTCCAGCCGCTCAAAAGTCAGCGCAGCCATTATCAGCAGAATAAAGCTGAACATAAAGCTGTAGCGGAAGGGCAGCCAGTTGGGCACCTGAAAGCCGTGCCATGCAAGGTCGACCGTTGAAAGATACATAGACCCCGCCAGGGTCAGCAGCACCGCTCCCAGCCCCATTTTCTGACGGAATCTCACCTTTGAGTTAAGGAAGAACAGCGGCAGCAGTATTACCGTAAGCACACCGCAGTAGATAACGGGAGACCCCTCGGGGCGGCAGGTGTCGTAAACATTCGGCAGGAGATTTTTAAAGAAATCGAGAAATTCAAACTGTGTCTTTAATGTGTAATCGGGCTTGGAAAAATCGAATTTGCCCAGCTTCAGGGAATAATACAGGGGAATAAGCACCCATGCAGCGGTCGCCGCCGCAATAACGCCTCCCGTGGCAAATTTTATCCCTGCAAAAAAGAAGCTTTTTATGGAATGGGTGTAGTTCTTCTTGCCCGCAAAATAGTAGTACAGAAAGTAAATAACGGAAAAGAAGGTTATCATCCAGCCGATGTAGAAGTGCGCCATGAACATCAGCGCCAAAGGGATTATGAAATTCAGCCAGCGGTTGTCGTCAATGATCTTTTCAATGCCGTAAACGATAATGGGCAGGTAAATAAGTCCGTCCAGCCACATAGGGTTCATCAGCTGAACGATCATATAGCCCATAAGGGAATAAAGCAGGGAAAAGAGCATACAAGTCCCCGGGCGGCAGCCTTTAGAGTGTTTAAGGTAGAAGAAAAAGGTAACAGCCGCAGTCCCCACCTTGCACAGCTGCATAAGAAGCAGCGATTCGGTAATCATAGAGCGGGGGAATATCATAGGTATTATCGTAAATGGACTGGCAAGATAATAGGCGTAAATGCCCATAATTTCTCCCGAAAGGTTTCTGCTCCAGGAGATAAAGGGGCTGCCCACTCCATGGACTATATCACGCAGATTCTCGAAATAGTAAACATACTGCCCGCTGAGGTCCAGCACCAGCACCGACATATCCCCGAAAGGATATACTCTGAAAGCCGCATACGCACCGAAAAGTATCAGCATTGGCAGCAGAAAAGCGGGGATATACTGTCTGTGAGCTTTTATAAAGCCGCTTATCCGCTTTGTCAGGGGGATTTTTTCCGGTTCGTCCTTAATGTTTTCCCCCGATGTGCCGCCGTCGATTATTTTCACATTTACCTTTTGGGTAACAAG
>CAMWLD010000100.1 GCA_947175005.1 uncultured Ruminococcus sp.
AAATAAACAGCGCATACGCCGAGAGAAAGATAAGATTCATTCCCAACGCCGCAGCAATTTTCCAAAACGCCGTCCACCTGCCTTTTCGGGCAAAGGCGCTTATATTTCGGCTTTCGCTCTGTACCTTTTCCGTTCTGTCCATACCGCTTCACCTCACAGTCGATTTTGATAATATGCCTGTGGGGGCTTGTCAGAACTGATTTAAAAATCTAACATCATTCTCATACAAAAGTCTCATATCATTGATATTATACCGCCCCATTGTAATGCGCTCGAGACCTATTCCGAATGCAAAGCCGCTGTAAACCTCGGGGTCAATGCCGCAGCCCGCCAGCACCTTCGGGTGAACCATGCCCGAGCCGAGAAGCTCCACATAGCCGTCCCCCTTGCACATTGAACAGCCCTTGCCTCCGCAGTTGAAGCACATAAGGTCAACCTCCGCAGACGGCTCGGTATAGGGGAAATGATGAGGCCGCAAACGTATCTGCGCCTTTTCGCCGTAAAGCTTTTTCATGAGGATTTCCAAAGTGCCGTACAGGTCGCCGAGGGTTATCCCCTTGTCAACCACAAGACCCTCTATCTGATTGAATATGGGGGAATGAGTAGCGTCCACCGTGTCCGAACGGTAAACACGCCCCGGGGAGATAATGCGGATAGGGGGCTTGCGCTTTTCCATAGTCCTTATCTGAACGCTGGAGGTCTGGGTGCGCAGGACTACATTTTCATTGATATAGAAAGTGTCCTGGGTGTCCCTTGCAGGGTGGTGCTTGGGGGTGTTGAGCGCCTCAAAGCAGTAATGGTCGGTCTCCACCTCGGGACCCTCAACTACATCAAAGCCCATGCCCAGGAAAACTTCCTTGACTTCCTCCAGCGTTGCCGTCAATGGGTGAAGCCTGCCATGAGGGGGCGTTTTTCCGGGCAGGGTAACGTCAATGGTCTCCGCCGCCATTTTCATCTTGGCAGCCTCTGCTTTAAGCGCCTCCGCTCTCTCGGTAAGCTTCTTTTCAATGTCCGCACGGACGGAGTTTGCCAGCTGCCCTATAACAGGACGCTCCTCCGCCGATAAGCCTCCCATTTGCTTGAGTATCGAGGTCAGCTCGCCTTTTTTCCCGAGGAATTTTATACGCAGTTCCTCCATTACTTTAAGGTCGCTGCATTTTGCCAGTTCCTCCGCTGCAAGCTTCTTGATGTTTTCCAGTTGTTCACGCATTTTAAAATCGTTCCTTTCCTACTAGAATTTTTTATTATATTAAATTTTAATGCTTGGTTTTGCTAGAAGTTAGAGTGCTGGAGGCTAGAATATTTAAAGAAGAGTATATATATCTAGTCTCTAGCTCTCTTACCTCTAGCCTCTAAAAAATAATGCCCTCTCCATTCGGACAGGACATAAACCACCTGCGAATAAGCATTTGAGGACGCTCGCTTCCTCCCGTGCAATAACGGCGCACTGCCGTCCGCTCCTACTTGTATTTTTGCCGGTGCCGTGTAAAATTTTGTCACAGGCGAAAAACCGTTCAAAGCAGCCGCTCTCGGGTGAAATTTCGGCTTGCAGACCGCTGCGGAAAGCTTTCAGCCGTCGGCTTTCCTCTCTTTTGCAGCTTTGTTTTGCAGCAATATTTTTGCAGTAAAATTTGCAGCAATATTTTGCAAGCTTACTTTGCCCGGTCAAGGCGTTTAAATATTCGGGTCATTGTAAATTTTTTTTTCAAAGAGAAATATCAGACGCTTTCTCTTATCTGACATAATGCGGTGTAATATTCGGACAGGATATTAGCCTTATGGCCGTTGTAAAACCTTTCCAGCTGATCGAAATAATAGCTCCCAACATTTGTGTCAAGGTATCTTTCACGGGTCAGAATATTATTGCAGTTTGCACGGGAATCTGCTGTACTGAAATCATAGAAAAGGTCGTCAAGACGGTTGTGCAAGCCGCCGTCAAGCCCTGCCTTCCAGATATCAAAGGTCATTTGGTAAAGCTCACGGAAGGTCAGTCCGTCGGAAAGATCATAACTCTCAATGATTTTTTGGCGGACATCATAATCACTCATATTCCCGTACAGCGCCTTACGCCGTGCCGCCTTTATCCTTTCATCGTCGCCTCCAAAAGCCGCAGAGACCTCCTTGTCAAATTGGCGTATTAAGCGATGATAGTCGTCATAATCCGAGGGAGGCAGCGGGTAGTTTATTGCTGCGGCATAGTAGAAGTTTTTTCCGTAGCTATACTGATATTTTTCGTATATTTTTTTGTAAACTGCGGCGTCGGACATTCCCGTAAAATCCTCTGCTGCGGTAAGCTTGTAATATTTACTGTCATCTATGACATCAAAGCAGCCGCGCATATACTTGACCCCAAGCTCTACATCGGGTTCAAATTCGACTGTGTACCATTCCATTTTTGTGGGATCGATTCGGTCGATCTTGCTCAGGTCTATCTCTTCGCCGTCTACCACGCTTATCCGTTTGTCCAGTTCGGCTTGGAAATCGCTTTTGGCTATGAATTCGGAATAGGTCATGAGCCGCGGGTCGTTTCTGTCGAACTGACCTACCTGATAAATATAAGGATTAACAGCAGCTTGTACGTTCATAATGTTACCTCCCGATTTTTATGTTCAAAATGCAGAGTCAAGGCATTATTCAAAACACAGGGTATTTTTAAATACCGGGGTAAATTTATTTACCCATTACATTTTATTATACACCATTTTCAAAAAAATGCAAGGGTTTTTTCGTAAAATAGGAAAAAATTCTTGAATATTTCACAATTATGTGGTATAATGTTTTAAAGCCATGCCGCAAGGCGGTCCAAAGCGTATTCGTGAAACAAAAAACAGCAAACGCCTGCCGGAAATTCGGAGTGTTTTGAAAAAACGGTATCTTGTTATATTGTCGGTTCTCGTGGATTGCTGTAAAAAGGAGTTTGAAATTTTAATGATAAACAGTGATTTTTATGCAGAGTATCTTGTGCCTCGGAAGCCTACTGCCGTTGATCTGGTGAAAAAGGGACTTATAGGTGTGGCGGCAGCCGCCCTTGCTGCGGGATTTTTCCTGATGTTTTTTATGATGTTTCCCTTGAATCTTGCGGGGGTGGGGCTTATCTTTTACCTTGGGTATCTCTTTATTACGAATATTGATGTGGAATATGAATATATTGTGAGCAACGGTGAAATGGACGTGGACAAGATAATGGGAAAGCGCAAGCGCAAGAGGCTTGTAACCGCTCCTATAGACGAGTTTACCGCATTCGGCAAGTTGGAGGACGCTCCCGAGGAAGCCGACGGCTGCACCACTGTCCTTGCGGACGACGGCTATTCGGAAAACCGCTATTTTGCGGACTTTGTTCATAAAAGTGCAGGGAATGTACGGATAATTTTCTCGCCCTCGGAAAAAATTCTGGACGGCATGGAGCTTTTCCTGCCGAGGCAGCTCAAAGCGGAATTTAAGAAAAACCGCAGGGCAGAGGGTGGAAGCAGTATGGGCAAATAGTTTTGCCCGGCAAATAATATCGGCAATAACGTTGGCAATAATGCCTGCAATATTGCCGAAATTATTGCAGGCATTATTGCCACCATTGCTGCCGACGGCGGTTTTTAAAGGGTACAGCGGTTCATTTGTATAAGCCGCAGTATCCCGCTGCTTCGGCTCGGGAATGATTTTTTAAGGAGTGATACATATGGTAAATTTCGGCAACGACTGGGACGAGGTAATGGCGGGGGAGTTTGACAAGCCCTATTACAAGCAGCTTAGGGAATTCCTTAAAGAAGAGTATTTTTCACGGGAAATTTATCCCCATATGAACAACATTTTCAACGCCATGAAGCACACTTCTTATTCGGGGGCAAAGGCGGTTATCATAGGTCAGGACCCTTACCATGAGCCGGGGCAGGCGCACGGGCTTTGCTTTTCGGTGCAGAAGGGCTGTCCCATTCCGCCGTCATTGCAGAATATTTACAAGGAGATCGAGGCAGATCTGGGGATTCCTCCTGCGCCTCATGGGGAGCTGTACAAATGGGCGGACAGCGGCGTGCTTATGCTCAACACCGTGCTGACGGTGCGGCGGGGTCAGGCTAATTCCCACAAGGGCAAGGGCTGGGAGACCTTTACGGATGATGTTATTATCAAACTGAATGAACGGGAGCGGCCTTTGGTATTCCTGCTGTGGGGCGGCAATGCAAAGGCGAAGAAAAGGCTTATCACAAATCCCGATCACTTTATTTTGGAGGCGGCGCACCCCTCGCCTTTGTCGGCGTACAACGGATTTTTCGGCTGCCGCCATTTCAGCAAGTGCAACGAGTTTTTGCAGTCACGGGGGATAGAGCCTGTGGACTGGAAGATAGATCCGTGATTTTTATTGGCGGGAGGCGGAAATAGGCATGACGGACAAGCTTCAACAGGCTCTTGTAATACTGCGGTACGATCTTACCTTTTGCCAAAGGGAAAGGGCTATGGAAAGCCTTTCGGCTGCACAGGAGCTGTTGCCCTCGGACAGTGATGAGCTATTGCATAAAATTATTGGCAGCGCATTGGCGGAGGCGGAGCGTTTGATAAATGAGGGTAGTTTTGATAATGCTTATGATCTGGTTGACGCTGTTCACTGTCTGCCCGAAATTTCCGAATGTCCCAACAGAGATATGAAGGCTTACTGGCGGAGGATTGAGAAATATCACAAAAAATGGGGGTGCGGTTTTTTTATGGAGTTTAAGAAAGAGATTTTGAAAATGTAGGCTTTGATGAGAGTAACAAAGTCTCCCTGCAAAAGAGAAGCGCCGATATAGAATGATTTTAGCCCGAATGCGGTTTGGATGAACCGTTTTCGGGCTTGTTTCCGATATTGGATTATTCACATATATCGGAATTTTGCATTATTGCTCATATTTGTAAAACAGAAAAAATGTCGCTTAAAGATCTCAATGTATGATCCTGTCCGAAGTCCTTTATTTCTTCACTTCTGTTAATAAGGGCAGAAGCAATTCCAAGCTTCTTTGCTCCGATTATGTCCTTTTCTTCATCTCCGATAAATATCATTTCATCGGGAGCGATCTTCAGAGACTCAAGCAGTTTCAGATATCCTGCTGAGTTTGGTTTTCTATAGCCGACATCAACAGAGGTAAGGGCAATATCAATGAAATCGGAGAGGGCAGAAATATCCTTTAAAGAAAATTCATTATCCATTCCATATGCGACATCCGTTAAAATTCCTATTTTTATCCCATACTGCTTTAGTTTTTTCATTGTGTCAATTGTTTCGGGATACGGCTCGGCATCTGCTTTGAAAAAAGAATAAAATCCGGATTTTACAGAATATAAATCCGCCTGTATCCCCCATTTTTCAAATATTTCATTAAAAATGCGGTCGGAAGTTGTTTCCCATTCCCGATAGTTCACTCTGGTGTTATACTTCAGAAGAACTTCTTCTGCCGCAAAGATCATATCCTCCGATAAAGTAATATTTGCAGCAGCGGCAGCGTGCTCCAGCCCCGAACGGTAAAGTCCCTGCCAGTTCAGTGGATTCTTATATTTAATAAGCGTATGTCCCACATCAAAACCAATTGCCTTTATTCCTTTTATCTCGTTTTTGAGCAGCATTTTGAACATCTCCTTATATTTAAAAATTCTTTATGCTTTTACCATGAAAACAGAGAAATTTTTTATCTTTCGATATTTATCGGTGTGATATTCTCCAGATCGTATGGCGTTTCCTGATAAACGCAGTAGTTGAGCCAGTTGGAGAACATAAGATTGGCATGGCAGCGCCAGTTGAAATGGGGGGGCTGCCCGGGGTCATCATAGGGGAAATATCCGTAGGGCACGGATATGGGCAGGCCTTTTTCCACATCACGGAAATATTCCTCCCGCAGGGTAAAGCGGTCATATTCCGAATGGCCTGTGACAAAGAAGAGCCGTCCGCTTATATCGCCGATAATATGCACGCCCGCCATGTCGGAGGACGTGATTATTTCCAGTCCCTTTGCCTTTTCGATATCCTCACGCCGCTGGCAGGTGTGGCGGGAATGGGGGACATAGAAGGTTTCGTCAAAGCCCCTTACTATAGTGCTCATGGGCTTTTCTATCTTATGGGGGAAAATGCCGAACATTTTTTTGGGCAAGGGATATTTTTGAATGCCGAAATGGTGATATAGGGCTGCCTGCGCTCCCCAGCAGATATGGAAGGTGGAGAACACGTGGGTCAGCGACCAGTCCATGATATCGCAAAGCTCCTGCCAGTAGTCCACCTGCTCGAATTCCAGCTGCTCCACGGGCGCGCCTGTGATTATCAGTCCGTCAAACCTTTTGTCCTTTACGTCCTCGAAAACCGTGTAGAATTTGTTCAGGTGCTTTACGGGGGTGTTTTTCGACACGTGGGAGGCGGTTTGCAGAAATTCGATGTCCACCTGTATGGGGGTGTTGCTTAGCAGGCGCAGCAGCTGTGTTTCCGTTTGTATCTTTTTGGGCATAAGGTTAAGTATTGCGATACGCAAGGGACGTATGTCCTGATGAGCCGCTGTTTCGTCGGTCATGACAAAGATATTTTCTTTCCGAAGTTCGGGAACGGCGGGGAGGTTATCGGGTATATTTATAGGCATTCTGCCACTTCCTTTATGTGTTCTCTCAAAAATTTTTTGAGGGGATTTTTTGATTTATATTAATTTGGTTGATTTACTTGCTTTATTGCACAAAGCTAAATATGTATAAATGCGTCAAAAAAATATGATGGAGCTTTGTGCAGATTTACAAAAATATTGTAAAAGAATAATATTTTGCACAAGGCTATTGACAAATGATATTTAATTGTGCTATAATATTTATGACAGCGTAAGGCAAAATAATTGCTCGCTCGGTTAAAAATCATGGGCTGAAATCTGCGGTGTCGAATTCTATTTCTCCGAAGTCGGGAAAATCGTCCATGGCGGGCATATAGTCCCTTATATCAAAGGGTTCGGTTTGGGGGAATGTGCCGCCGGTGGTTGTTAAGGTTTCGGGGGGGACTGCCGTGACGGTGGTTTCGACGGGGTAGGAAAAGGTGAAGTCGGGCATTTGTGCGCCCGGAAATGCGGTTTCCACACGGGCAGTCACGGGAGTTTCGGTGATATTTGTCATTGCCTCGTCGGGGACGTCCTCGCGGCTGATAGAAATATCGTCGGGCACGGCAAACGGCACGGAAGTTTCCGAGGCGGGGAGGTGTTCGCCGCTGTCGTCCTCGGGGGCTACGGAGTAATCGGGGTAAAGGACGTTATTGTTTCCGAAAAGGGCGTAGAAGTCGCTGTCAAATGGGTTATCGGCTGCCCCCATATCCATATCGGGGAAGTCGGGCATATCCGGCATATCCAAGTTATTCCGCCTTTGGGCGGCGGAAGTCGAGGGAACATACTCGACGGTTGTACCTGTATAGGTTGAGGATGTACGGGCGGGGGTAGTGACGAGCTGCATATTCTCCGAGGGGGGAAGCTTTGGGGGTTCCTCACAGGCGGTGAGGGCTGCTGCGGTCATTAT
This sequence comes from uncultured Ruminococcus sp., assembly GCA_947175005.1. Taxonomy (GTDB): domain Bacteria; phylum Bacillota; class Clostridia; order Oscillospirales; family Ruminococcaceae; genus Huintestinicola. The sequence goes on from CAMWLD010000100.1 coordinate 7,489, forward strand.
TACGGCAAAAAAAATTGCGGTTTTTTTGGTTTTATGCATTGGGTGCCCTCCTCCTTTCTTGTAAGGGGTCTATTCCCTCAAACGCCGGGAAATGGCTTTATCCTCACTCAAACGCCGTGAGGCGGATTTGTGCTTCTGTAAATGTGTTGTTGAAATGCGTTTATTTGTTGGTGGTTGTGAGTTGCCTGTTACTATGAA
>CAMWLD010000101.1 GCA_947175005.1 uncultured Ruminococcus sp.
CCATATAGGAGGCGGCGTTATGGGAATTATAGTAAATCTTGATGTGATGATGGCAAAGCGGAAGATAGGCACGGGTGACCTTGCGGTCAAGGTGGGGATAACTCCCGCAAATCTCTCTATCCTTAAAACAGGCAGGGCAAAGGCGGTGCGGTTTTCTACCCTGTGCAAGCTTTGCGAATGCCTGAACTGTCAGCCTGGGGATATTCTGGAGTATGTGCCCGATGAGAAAGAGGATAATGAATAGTTAATGAATCGGTCGGCGCAAATATGTAATTTGCAAGGAGGCAGATATGAAAGGAAATAAGGCGCTGCCGCTGCTCGCGGTATTGATAAATCTGATAGGGGCAGGCTGCCTGATCTATTTTGCTGTTCCCTATCTTGCCCATGACACATCGGTCCCGTATCCGGAGGCAATGCTTCCCGCACAAGGGTGGGACAGGGCAGGAATGGCGCTGACGTTTGGGTTTATACCGCTTCTGGCTGCAAATATTTTCATTTATTCGGTTGTAAGGTCAAAGAAAAAGGGTAAGTGATTTTTATTCTTTATTCCGAGCGCTTTGTGCCTGATACTTGTGATAAGCTATTTTATAACATCTTTGTCGGTTTTTTGAAAGGATGATAAATTATGGAAAAGAACAACTTTAACTATATGGAAAACAGCTTTACGGAAAACAATAACACCGGTTACACAGCCCCCACATATAATGCAGGCGAATATCGTCCGCAGATCGTGCGGGAATACAGCCGCAGAGAGGTATGCTTTGCCTTTGCGGGGCTGGTGCTGGGATTTATGTTCATTAAGCTTATGGCTGCCCCGGTGCTTGCAAGGGGGAATGCGTTCGGACTTGGTGCTGCGGTCACACTTTTGGCTGCAACGGCTTATTGTACCTTGTTTCCTGCACAGCGCAATAAAATCACTGCTGCTAAGGTGATAAGAATTGCTTTATGCATTGCTTTTTCGGTGAATGTGTTTGTAACATCCAACACGCTGATACAGTTTCTGGATATAGTTTTCGTGCTGCTGACCCTTGCTTATGACAAGCTTGCGGACAGCGACGGCAAATTCAATATCGGCAGACGGCTTTTCCCTGCGGATATGATGACGGCTTTGTTTCGTCCTCTTACGGAAATGCCCGCACAGCCTTCTGCTATAAAGCAAGCAGCAAGCAAAAGCAAGGGCGGCAAGACCTTGGGAAATATTCTGCTGGGGCTGGTCATTGCAATTCCCTCCACGGTCATTGTATGCAACCTGCTTATGAGTGCTGACGAGGGCTTCTCGGAAATAATGGAAAGCCTTTTTGAAAATATTGCGGAGAATTTGGTGGTGTTCCTTATTCAGGCGGCAATAAGCCTGCCTGTAGGCTGCTATATTTTCGGAATGTGCATTAAGAGTATGGAAAAGCCGGGCAGCGATTCCGACGAGAATGCTTTGCGGAATATCCGCGGGCTGCGCATAATCCCTGCATTTGCGGGGGCGGCTTCCGCTGCGCCTGTGTGCGTGATGTATGTGATATTCTTCTTTTCCCAGGCAAGCTATTTTCTCTCCGCTTTCGCTTCACGTCTGCCGTCCGATACAGTCAGCTACTCCGAATATGCACGCAGGGGATTTTTTGAGCTGTGCACGGTGGCTGTTATTAATCTTATAATAATCATCGGCATAAACCTTTTCTGCAAATATAATGACGACGGTAGCCGACCCGGGTGCATTAAAATTATCAGCTGCATTGTAAGCATTTTCACTCTGCTGCTGATTGCCACGGCTGTAAGCAAAATGGCGCTGTACATAGACGCTTACGGGCTTACTCCTTTGCGGGTTTACACCACGTGGTTTATGCTGCTGCTGGCGGTGATTTTCCTTGGAATTTTCCTGTCGCTGATAACGGCTAAGGTAAATCTCCCGAAGCTTTCGGTGATAGCTTTTACGGTGATGTTTTCCGCATTAAGCTTTGTGAATGTGGAGGGGATTATTGTTTCGGTAAATGCCGACAGATACCTTGCCGGCACTCTTGAAAGCTTCGATCCGGAGTTTATCGATCAAATGTCCACCGCTGCTATCCCTGCCGCCTGCAAGCTTCGCGGAAAGCTGTCAACGGATTACGAAAATGAAGAGCTTGAAGATATTATCCGCAAAAAGGTCGTTCGTGCCGAAACGGGAGATGTTCGCAGCCTTACCGTAAGTGACATTATGGCAAGGAATGCCGCAAGAAATACCGCCAACAATACCGCAGAAAATTCCTATTGAGGACGGGAGCTTTATGGGTGTTTAGAGACGATCTCACGTTAAACGGCAGACATAAAAATTACAGGGCGGGGAAACATATGCTCACGCCCTGTATTGTGTTGTACGGTTTTTTAATATGAAAAAAGTAAAATTATTCCGCCGGTTTTTGCGGTGATGTTTCTTATTACGATATGCTGCGGAGGCATTGCTTTATTTTCGGCTTGCCTTATATTCCGCTCCCCACACTGCCATTGCGTCTAAGATAGGGCGCATTGATTCGCCCAGCTCGCTAAGCGAATATTCGACCCTCGGCGGCACTTCGGGGTAAACATTTCTGACAATTATCCCGTCGTCTTCCATTGAGCGGAGACTGTCGGTGAGAACCTTCTGGCTGATACCCTCAAGGTCGTTTTTCAGTTCATTGAATCTCCAGGAACGTGCAAGGAGGTTTCTGATAATAAGCAGCTTCCATTTGCTGCCTATAAGCTGAACGGTAGTTGCGACGTCGCACACGGGCAGCTCTTTTTTTGTGACCATTATTAATCCGCCTTTCGGTATTTGTAAATTATTAACATTATACCATTTTTCGGGGCTTTTGTCAAACAAAAAATTTTTATTGCCGCAAATGCCGTAAACACACAAAGGTCACTTTTTTGTAACTGGGTAATAAAAAAGTGCGTACTTGTCAGGCTCGGAAATATGTGTTATTATAAAATCACAGGAATACCTGAAACAATTTTTAAAGGAGGATTTTATTATGAGTGAAACACTTAAAAATGTAGCGGCTTTTTCGGGAAGCGCCTGCGGTGCGGCAGACCCCGAGGAAAAACCCTCTTCTGCCTGCGGTTCGGCCTGCGGAGCTTCCGACCCTAAGGAGGATAAGCCTGCGTCTGCCTGCGGTTCGGCTTGCGGAGCTTCCGACCCCGACAAGAAGTAATTGTCATTTAAATGTCAAAGGCTCTGTCCGATATGATCGGGCAGGGTAAATGATTATAAGGGTGCATTTATGCGTTTTATATAGATAGGAGAGATTTTCGTGAAACCGTATTTCGCTTTTCAGTGGCACATCACAGATGTCTGCGATCAGCGCTGCAAGCACTGCTACATATTTGCGGAGGACAGCTGCAAGGCCATTACCGAAATGCCCTTTGACAAAATGGAACAGGTGGTGGAAAGCTGTGTTCGGATGTGCGAAAGTCTCGGCAGAACGCCGTATTTTTATATTACGGGCGGAGACCCTATTCTGCACAAGGATTTCCGGAAGCTGGCAGGGCTGCTGAAAGAAAAGGAAATAGTTTTCGGCATTCTCGGTAATCCCTTTCATCTGAATGATGATATATGCAAAAAACTTTATGAACACGGCTGCCGAAAGTATCAGCTTTCCGTTGACGGTATGCGGGAGGTTCACGACAGCTTCCGCAAGCCGGGTTCGTTCGATACTACTATAGAAAAAATCGACTGCATAAAAAGCTCGGGAATGTACTGCGCTGTAATGTCCACGGTTTCGGCTGCGAATATAAAGGATTTCCCGAAGATCATTGACCTTGTTGCCGGCAAAGAGGTTGACGTTTTTGCTTTTGGGAGATACTGCCCCACAAGCGGTCAGAAGTCGGAGGAATATCACATACCGCCGCTTGAATACAAGGCTTTTCTTGAAATGTGTTATGATAAATTTCAGGAGCATAAAGCCAAGGGCTGCAAAACGACCTTTCAATTAAAAGACCATTTATGGACTTTGCTTTTATACGAAAAGGGGTTGTTTAAAATTCCCGAAAACCATGACCCCGATATGATATATGACGGCTGTCACTGCGGCATAGGGCATATGACCATTCTTCCCACGGGGGACGTTTACGCCTGTCGGAGAATGGAAAGCAAGATAGGAAATGTTTTCGACACGTCCATGCTTGAATTGTTTGGCAGTGCGGAGCTTGATGAATACAGGCGGTTCGACAGGTTTGAAAAGTGTTCAAAATGCGAGCTCAGAGGATATTGCCGCGGCTGTCCCGCCGTTAGCTTCGGATATACGGGAAATATGTATGCTGCCGACCCGCAGTGCTGGAAAGAAATTTAAAGATAAAGGAGCAAGTAAAATGTTAATGGATATTATAAAGTCACGCCATTCGATACGGAAATATACAGACGAGCAGATAAGCCGTGAGGCTCTGGAAAAAATCCTCGAAGCGGGAAATTATGCTCCGAGTGCTGGAGGCGGTCAGCGAACCGTAATGGTGGGGGTTCGTAACAAGGAGCTTACTACCCGTATGGGAATTATGAACCTTGCAAAATTTGACCGCTCAAAGCTGGTTGGCAGCTATGTTTCAAAGGAGCAGCCAAGCACTATTGACGACCCAAGCATTAAAAACGGGTTTTACGGTGCGCCCTGCGTGGTGGCGATATTCGGGCAGAATAATTTTTTGTACCGTGTTGCAGACGCTTTCTGCTGTGCGGAAAATATGGTTTTACAGGCGGCGGAACTGGGCATAGCTTCGTGCATAATATCAAGGGGAGAGGAAACCTTTGCAAGCGATGAGGGACAGGCGCTGCTAAGAGAATGGGGCGTTCCCGAAAATTATTCCGCGATCTGCTTTGTGATACTTGGGATTATTGACGGTGAACAGCCGAGCTTTAAGCCGAGAAAAGAAAACCGTGTAAAAATAGTTGAATAGGAGGCCTTGAAATGGACGCAAAAACTTGTCTTGAAAAGCTTAAATATGTGGGGACTCTGGCGTTTGCAACAGTGGACAGTGACGGTGCTCCGCAGATAAGAAATATAAGCGCTATCCATTATGAAGAGGACAGAATGTATTTTTTTACGGCAAGGGGAAAGAATTTTTGCAGAGAGCTTCTTGCCGACGGCAGAGTGCAGATACTGGGGCATACGAAATATAATGAAATGATACGTTTATCGGCTTCGGCAAAGCCTGTGTCCGATGACAAACAGGATTATTACATCAACAAAATATTTGATGAGCAGCCGTATTTATCAAATGTTTATCCGGGAGATACAAGAAAGATCGGTATTATTTTTGAGATCGGAAATGCCGAAATTGAATATTTTAATCTTGGAGTAAAGCCCATTTTCAGGGAAAGCTATAGCATAGGCAGCGGTTATGTAAGGCAGAAAGGGTACTGTATAACCGAAAAATGTATCGGCTGCGGAAAATGCTTAAAACGCTGCCCTCAGGGCTGTATAGTATCGGGAAAGCCATTCGTGATAGGGCAGGAACACTGTCTGCACTGCGGCGCTTGTTATGAGGTATGTCCTGCAAAGGCGGTTGAAAGGCTGTGAACCAAATGAATCAATCGGAAAGACAATTATATCTTATAAAATATTTGCTTGCGGAGGAGGAAAGATATGAAAAAATGCCCGTCCCCGAAAGTGAGGAGGAGCGTTTCAGGCTGCTTCGTTCGCTTATGAATGTGCGTCCGCCGAGGGTCGTTTCCGAGGAGTTTCTCGGTGTGCAGGACGAATTTCTGAAAGAGGAAATATCATCAAAGGGCATTACGGATATTGCCGGTCTGTCGCCTATCGAGGACGGCATTTACCTTTGGAGAGGCGATATTACAACGCTTAAATGCGGTGCGATAGTCAATGCCGCAAATTCGCAGATGCTCGGCTGCTTTCAGCCCTGCCATGGGTGCATTGACAATGCGATACACACCTTTGCGGGGGTCGGGCTGCGGCTCGAATGTGCAGAAATCATGTCGGAGCAGGGCTTTGAAGAACCTACGGGCAAGGCGAAAATTACGGGTGCGTACAATCTTCCCTGCGGTCATATTATACACACTGTAGGGCCTGTTGTGAGAGGTGTGCTGACTGATGGGCATTGCAGGCTGCTGGAAAGCTGTTACAGGTCGTGCCTTGAAATTGCCGCTTTGAATGATGTGAAAAGTATTGCGTTCTGCTGCATTTCAACGGGGGTGTTCGGTTTCCCGCAAAAAGAGGCTGCGGAAATTGCGGTAAAAACCGTGAGGGATTTTAGGAAAAACCACGATATTGAGGTGATATTCAATGTTTTCACAGAGAAGGACTATACGATTTACAACGGACTGCTCGGCTGACATTATTCGTTTAAAGGACGCGTTTCAAGCTGCCGAGGCTGTTGTTATCGGTGCGGGAGCGGGACTTTCCACGGCTGCGGGATTTACCTATTCGGGGGAGCGGTTTGAAAAATATTTCTCCGATTTTATAGAAAAATACGGTTTTACGGATATGTACTCGGGAGGATTTTATCCCTTTGAAACGCCAGAGGAACACTGGGCTTACTGGTCGAGATATATTTACTGCAACCGTTATACGGATGTGGATAACGGTGTATACAAGCGGCTTTGGGAGCTTGTGAGAAATAAGGATTATTTTGTGCTGACGACAAACGTCGATCACCAGTTTCAGAAAGCGGGCTTTGATAAAAAGCGACTTTTTTATACACAGGGGGATTACGGCTTGTTTCAATGCAGTGAGCCTTGTCACAATAAGACTTATGACAATGAAGAAATGATATGCAGAATGTACAGGGAGCAGGAAAATATGCGCATACCCTCGGAGCTTATCCCGAAATGTCCGAAATGCGGCAAGCCTATGACGATGAATTTGCGTGCGGACGACAGCTTTGTGCAGGATAATGGCTGGTATGAGGCTGCCGGTCGATATGAGGATTTTCTGCGCACGAGAGGAAATTCACGGATACTGTTTTTGGAGCTTGGGGTCGGGTATAACACGCCCGGGATCATAAAATATCCTTTTTGGAGAATGACGGCGAAAAATCCAAAGGCGGTTTATGCCTGCGTGAATTATGGGGAGGCGATTTGCCCCGATGAAATCGTGGGGCAGGCGATATGTATTAATGCGGATATTGGTGTGGTGGTCGAGAAAATGAATTGTTGATCGACCCACGAGGGCATAAAGTGCCTAAGTCCGATTTCTTTTCTCAATTTTCGGTATTGTTTTTGTTGATGACGTTGTCGGGAAATATAGAGGCGGTAAACAAGTCGGAGGGGTCAACTTCAAGGGCGTCCGCTATGGACAGTAAAGTTTCCAATGTAAAATTGTGCGGCAGGCTCGGAGCTTCTACGGCACTTATCAGAGAGCGGCTTATATTTGCTTTTGCCGCAAGTTCCTCCTATGACATTCCCCGAACTCTGCGCAAGGTTGATATAGCTATTCCGATTTGGAAAAAGCGGTCGCGGTGGTGAAGCGGGATTTCCTTGGACACTTTTTGATACACTCCTTTCGGCGTTGGGCTTTGTCCCCACTCACACGCCGTGGGGCGGCTTTTATGTTTCTGTAAATTTGTTTTTGAAAAGCGTGAGTTTGTTGGTAGTTGTGAGTTATCTGTTATTATGAAATGTGACTTTGTATATGAAAAGCTTGACTTTGCAAACGACAGTTCGTTGCCGACCAAAGGGACAACCTCCCAGGGGGGAGAGGGGGCGCTCCGGGCTTGC
>CAMWLD010000102.1 GCA_947175005.1 uncultured Ruminococcus sp.
CTGACAGTAAGTCATAAATTCGCTCCAGTTAGCTTAAATCAATTGCGTATCCAATTGGACATAGCCGCTCCGCTGTGATCGTTGGGGTGGGAAGCATAGCCGAGGGAGGAATAAAAGCCCTCCTTGCCTTTGGCGCTTACCAGCTGGAAATATCCGTCCCAGCCGGGTTTTAAATGCGCTGCTATATATTCCTCAATATGGGTCATGAGCGCTCTGCCTATGCCCTGCCCCTGAAACCTTGGGGAAACGGCAAGGTCTTTGAGGAAAAATGCCATTGCTCCGTCCCCCAAAAGCCTTGCCATGGCTATTGTTTCATCTTCCGATATAACGGAAAATACAGCATAGCTGTTTTTTATGGCAGTTTCCGCCATGTCACGGGGCAAATCTCCCCAGCCCACGGCGGCGAAAAGCCGCAGAAAATCATCGGTGCTAAGGTTATTGTCTTGTATTTTATAATTCATATGTTTCCTTTCTATAAAGGTCTGCGCCTGGGGTCGTCATAAAGCTCGTCGGGAATGATACCCTCGCCCTCGGTTTGAAGCGCTCCCATTTCACCCACAGGCTCGCCGTCCGCTATCTCGGGCTTCGGCACAGGGTCAAAGATCACGGCAGGAGCGGGAGGAACCTCGGCAGCCGCAGTTTCCTTTTGTGTGAACCATTCGGACTGGTCGGTCTCGCTTACGCCTATACCCTCCATTTTGGTTTCGCTCTCCGTCCGCACCGTTATGGGTTTGCCGACAGGCTGCTCGGAGGGAGTGAAATAATCCAGCTGCTTTTGCTTTTTCAGCCAACTGTTCCTATACTTCACATAACGGGAATACCGTCCCTTTTCCAAATTAAAGTTAAAATCGGGATACCCCTCCTGGGTCACAAGATAGTCCAGCTCCTTATAGGAACGCAGGGCAAAATCCTGGCTCCACATTCCCAAAAAGCCGTATACCGCCAAAAAAATCATATCAAAATATTTCATAGGCTCAAACCGCAGGATCAAATTTGACACTCCAAAGGCGAATATCAGAAAATGCAGCAGGAAAGCCAGCGCATTGCATATCCATTTCGGCTTATTCTCCGTTAAAAAGGTCAGCAGCACTATAAGCGGCACTATAAAGGCGGTGACGCCGTGCCACGGAAAATAAACAGGCTCCGGGTCTTCCGCCATCATAGTAAGGGATTTTCTTATACCCGTGCCTGTCTGCATTATCCAGCCTGTCAGAAATATCCAGCTGCAGATCACCATAGGGATACCAAGGTAAAAATTGTATATCCTTGTTTTGGTAAAATTGTTTTTCACCGTGCGCATACGCTGCCAGTTTTCCTCGCAGACCCGCTCACGGACTTCATTCTCAATAATTTCATCCATATTAGCCGCACCCCCTGAAAGAAGCAGGAAATTTCAGAGGCAAGAAGCAAGATGTATAAAATATTCTTGCTTCTTGCCCTATTAGAAGCAAGAAATTTCAGAAGCAAGAAGCAAGATTAATATAGTATTCCTGCCTCTTGCTTCGTTAATTAAAGGTTATTTACAAATTACAGTGCACCGCTGTGCATTATTAATTATTAATTAAATCTTGGTTATGTCTATCATTTCCATTTCGTCAATGTCCTTGCCCATGGCAAGAATGTCCGCTACTGCGTTGGCGGTGTCAATGGCGGTAAGGCAACAGATAGAGCGCTCAACGGTCTTGCGGCGTATTTTTACGCTGTCGTAAGCGGGTATCCTGCCCTTGGCGGAGGTGGAGATAACATAGTTTATCTTGCCGCTGTCCAGCAGGGTCATAACGTTGGGCTTTTCCTCGGACGCCTTCCTTACGGCGTTTGCCGCAACCATATTTTTGTTGAGATTGGAGGCTGTGCCGCAGGTGGCGTAAATGTCAAAGCCCAGGCGCTCAAATTTTTCGGCAACATATACGATCTCCTGCTTATCGGTATCGCGGACGGTTATCAGCACGCCGCCGTCCTTTTTCATGTTGTAGCCTGCTGCCACAAGTCCCTTGAACAGCGCGTCCTCAAAGGTCTTGGCAATGCCCAGGGTCTCGCCTGTGGATTTCATCTCGGGCCCCAGTGCTGTGTCCACGTCATGGAGCTTTTCAAAGCTGAATACGGGAACTTTAACGGCGATATAGTCCGCTTCCTTGTAAAGTCCGCCCTTGTAGCCCTGATCTTTAAGGGAATGACCCATCATTATCTTAGTGGCAATATCAACCATAGGAACGCCCGTTACCTTGGAAATATAGGGCACAGTACGGGAGGAACGAGGGTTTACCTCGATAACATATACCTCGTTGTTGTAGACCACATACTGAATGTTCACAAGTCCCTTGACTTTAAGCTCCATAGCAAGCTTGCCTGTGTAGTCGATAATGGTCTCCCTTATTTTCTTTGTAAGAGTGAGGGCGGGGTATACGGAAATGGAATCTCCCGAATGCACGCCCGCGCGCTCGATATGCTCCATGATACCGGGGATAAGGAAATCCTCCCCGTCGCAGATAGCGTCAACCTCGACTTCCTTGCCCATCATATACTTGTCGATGAGCACGGGGTTTTCGAGAGAACCGCCTCCTGTGATTATTTCCATATATTCCTCAATATCCTTGTCGGAATGGGCGATTATCATATTCTGCCCGCCCAGCACGTAGGAGGGGCGCATAAGAACGGGATAGCCCAAATCTCTTGCGGCAGTGAGTGCCTCGTCGGTGTTCATTACCGTATGACCTGCGGGACGGGGAATGCCGCATTTGTTAAGCAGCTCGTCAAACCGCTCTCTGTCCTCGGCAGCGTCGATACTGTCGGCGGAGGTGCCGAGAATATTCACTCCCAGCTCTGCAAGGTGCTTTGTAAGCTTTATTGCGGTCTGTCCGCCGAACTGAACGACTACTCCGTAGGGCTGTTCGGTTTCGATTATCGCCTCCACGTCCTCTATGGTAAGGGGGTCGAAATACAGTCTGTCGCCTGTGTCAAAATCGGTGGAAACAGTCTCGGGGTTGTTGTTGCAGATAACGGCGTCGCAGCCCATTTCCTTGAGCGCCCACACGCAGTGAACGGAGCAGTAGTCGAACTCTATGCCCTGACCTATTCTGATAGGTCCCGAGCCGAAAACTATAATGCGCTTCTTGCCCTTGTCGGTGCGCTCGATAAACTGCTTTGCCTCGTTTTCCTCGTCAAAGGTGGAGTAGAAATAGGGGGTCTCCGCCTTGAATTCTCCTGCGCAGGTATCAACCATTTTGAATACGGCTTTTGTGTGCTTGGGGCACTTTTTGCCGCTTATTTTTTCAATGGTGCTGTCAAGGTAGCCGTAACGCTTGGCGGTATCGTATTTTTCCTCTGTAAGCTCGCCCTCCGCCAGCCATTCTTCAAGGTCGCAGAGGTTTTTGATCTTAGCGAGGAACCACTTGTCTATCATGGTTATTTTGTTTATCTCATCAATGGAAACGCCCCGCTTTATCGCCTCGAAGATAACAAAGCAGCGCTCGTCGTCCACATTGTGCAGGCGAGTGCGAATTTCCTCGTCGGTCATTCCTTTAAGCTTTTTCATATTAAAGGAGTCAAGCCCCAGTTCAATGGAGCGGACTGCTTTCATCATGGCGTGCTCAAAGGAAGTGCCTATGGACATGACCTCGCCTGTTGCCATCATCTGAGTGCCGAGAGTTCTCTTGGCATAAACGAATTTATCAAAGGGCCATTTGGGGAATTTTACCACCACATAGTCTATAGCAGGCTCAAAGCAAGCGTAGGTGTTGCCTGTAACGGCATTGATTATCTCATCAAGGGTATAGCCTATGGCAATTCGCGTTGCAACCTTTGCAATGGGGTAGCCCGTAGCCTTGGAGGCAAGAGCGGAGGAACGGGAAACTCTGGGGTTTACCTCGATCACCGCATACTCAAAGGAATCGGGCTTCAAGGCAAACTGGCAGTTGCAGCCGCCCTCGACGCGAAGTTCGGAAACTATATTTATAGCCGCTGTCCGCAGCATCTGATATTCCTTGTCCGCAAGGGTCACAGCAGGGGCGATAACTATGGAATCTCCCGTGTGAACGCCTACGGGGTCGAAGTTTTCCATGGAGCAGACGGTTATGGCATTTCCCTTGCTGTCCCTTATGACCTCGAACTCTATCTCTTTCCAGCCGCTTATGCACTTTTCCACCAGTATCTGTGTAATGGGAGAAAGGCGCAAACCGTTTGTGGCAATGTCCTCCAGTTCCTCTTTATTATTGGCAATGCCGCCGCCTGTGCCGCCCAGAGTAAAGGCGGGACGGACGATAACGGGATAGCCTATGACCTCGGCAAATTCAAGAGCATCGGGCACAGTCTCCACGACCTTTGAGGGAATGCAGGGCTCGCCTATTTTTTCCATGGTGTCCTTAAATGCCTGCCTGTCCTCCGCCTTGTGAATGGTGAGAGGGTCTGCGCCCAAAAGCTTTACTCCATGTTCTTCCAGGAAGCCGCATTCCGCCAGCTGCATGGAAAGGGTAAGCCCTGTCTGTCCGCCCAAAGTGGAGAGAATGCTGTCGGGCTTTTCCTCGGCGATTATCTTCTTGCAAACGTCCAATGTAAGAGGCTCTATGTAGACCTTATCCGCCATTGCCTTGTCGGTCATTATGGTAGCGGGGTTGGAGTTTATGAGCACTACCTCCAGTCCCTCGGCTTTAAGAGCGCGGCAAGCCTGAGTTCCCGCATAGTCAAACTCGGCTGCCTGCCCGATGATGATAGGTCCCGAGCCGATCACAAGAACCTTTTTTATATCCTTACGCAGTGGCATATTACTTCTCCTCCTTATAGGACTTTATCATACTAACGAATTCATCAAACTGATATGCCGTGTCCTTGGGTCCGCAGCAAGCCTCGGGGTGGAACTGAACGGTAAAGCAGGGGAAATTTTTATACCGCACGCCCTCGCAAGTGCCGTCGTTGGCGTTCTTGTGGGAAACCTCTCCCATATCCTCGGTTATGCTGTCGTTCACCACTGCATAGCCGTGATTCTGGCTGGTGACGAATGTCCTGCCCAGCTTCAGATCTATAACAGGCTGATTGCCGCCTCTGTGGCCGTATTTGAGTTTTTCCGTTCTGCCGCCGCAGGCAAGCGCCATAAGCTGGTGTCCCAGGCATATTCCGAAAATGGGAATGCCCATTTCCTTCATTTCACGCAGGTTTTCGATTATTTCCGTATTTTCCGCAGGGTTGCCCGGACCGTTGGAGAGCATTATGCCCTCTGCGCCCATTTCACGCAGCTCGGCAGCCGTGGTCTTTGCGGGAACTATAGTGACGTTGCAGCCCCGCTTTACAAGCTCACGTCTAATATTGTCCTTTTCTCCGAAGTCCAGCAGAGCGACTTCATATTTGCCGTTTTCCGCCTCAAAGCGCTCACGCTTGTTTGTGGTGACAGCGTCCACTGCGCCCTTTATGGAAAAGGCATTTATCTCCTTTAAAAGCTCTTCCTTTTTATCGTAGATATTTTCGGTGGTTATAACTCCGTTCATAACGCCCTCTTCACGGATTATACGTGTAAGGCAGCGGGTGTCAATGGAGTGAATCCCTATAATGTTGTATTTTTTCAGAAAGCTGTCAATGTCGGTCTTGCAGCGGAAATTTGAGGGCGTGTTGCACCATTCTCTTACAATATATCCGCTTACCACCGAACCGCCCGACTCGTTGTCGTCCTCATTAACGCCGTAGTTGCCTATGAGAGGAAAGGTCTGGGTCACTATCTGCCCGTAGTAGCTGGGATCGGTGAGGGTCTCTGTGTAACCCGTCATACCTGTGGTAAAAACTATCTCGCCTATCTTAGTGCCCTTTGCTCCGAAGGAATATCCCTCGAATATCCTGCCGTTTGCAAGCATAACATAAGCCTTATCGCCCATATTGAATAAAGACATCGTTACGTTATCCTCCTTAAAATTTATTTCCCGTATCTTGATACAATGGTGCAATATTTTGGCACCGAACTTTATCGCTTACTTTCCGAGCCTTATCACAGGCACATACGCCGTAAGATCGTCCCTCATACGAATGACCTCACGCCTTGCAGCTTCGGCATATTCCCGCTCGTCGCAGCCCTCGTTCTTGTAGGCGCACATTACCGCACGGGAGGAATTGACTATTGCTCCGAGACCGTTTTCGTCAAAGCCCTCGGCAGCCCCTGCCGCGCCGCCGCCCTGCACACCGTAGCCGGGGATAAGGAAGAATGTGTGGGGAAGCTTCCTGCGCATTTCACGGAGCATTTCGGGATAGGTAGCGCCCATAACAGCGCCGACCGAGGAATAACCGTACTGTCCCATATATTCCTCGCCCCATTTTTCACACATATCGCCCATGGTCTCATACACGGTCTTGCCGTCGCAAAGCCGCCTGTCCTGAAGCTCTCCCGAGGACTTGTTTGAGGTCTTGACAAGCACGAATATGCCGCCGCCTGTTTTAAGGGCGGGAGTTATGCCGTCTGTGCCGAGATATCCGTTTACCGTAAGAGCGTCCGCCTCAAAGGGGCGCACCTGCTCGCCGAAAACCTCCGTGCCGCCGAGATATGCAGCAGAATAAGCGTCCATGGTAGCGCCTATGTCGTTTCTCTTTCCGTCCACTATTACGAAAAGTCCCTTTGAATGAGCATATTTTATGGTCTTTTCAAGGGTCTTGACCCCGTGGTAGCCGTACATTTCATAATACGCCGCCTGGGGCTTTACCGCAGGAACAATATCGCAAACAGCGTCGATTATCCCCTTGTTAAAGCGGTATATCGCAGCCGCAGCCGCCTTTAAGCCCTCGCCGTGCTTTTCCACAGCCGCCTCCTTGATAAATTCGGGGATATACTCCAGCTTCGGGTCAAGCCCCACCACTGTGGGATTGCCTGTTTCCACGATCTTCTCGATAAGCCTGTCAAAGGCCGCTCCCTTCATATTCTCGCTTCCTTTCATAATAGGGTCTTTATAGATTATCCTGCCGTCGTTAAAGGTCAGCAGCACCTTTCCTTTGAGCCGCTCGCCTTTAAAAACACTGTTGACGGATTTGGAGTGAAGCTTTTTCGGGTCTACCACCCACTCTGCCTCCGGGTCTGCTATGATAAATTCCGCCTTTTCCCCCTCTTTGAGAACCGCCTCGGGGATACCCGCAATTCGTCTTGGGGCTGCGGACATAAGGGTGACAAGCTTTTCAAGGGGCATTCCCATGCCGTGATGAAGAGCTGTAACAGAGGCAGCAAAGGAGGTCTCCAGTCCCACAACACCGTTGGGCGCAGTCTCGAAATCCGCCTTTTCCTCCGCCGTATGAGGGGCGTGGTCGGTGACAATGCAGTCGATAGTCCCGTCAAGAACTCCCCTCAGCACAGCCAGCCTGTCCGATTCCTCCCTCAAAGGGGGATTCATGCGGTAATCCGCGTCCCTCGACAAAAGCTTTAAATGAGTGAACATAAAATAATGCGGCGCAGTCTCGCAGGTAACTCTTATCCCACGCCTTTTTGCGTCCTTTATAAGCCCCACGCTGCCCCTTGTGGAAACATGGCAGATGTGTATTCTTGCGCCTCCCGCCTCGGCAAGCGCCAGCTCCCTTGCGGTAACGCTGTCCTCGGAAGCCCTGTCCATGCCCTTTACGCCGATAGTTTCCGAAACGCTCCCCCTGTGCATTATGCCGCCGGCAGTTATCTTTAAGTCCTGGCAG
>CAMWLD010000103.1 GCA_947175005.1 uncultured Ruminococcus sp.
GTTTAATTAATAATTAATAATTAATAATTAATAATTAATAATGATTTTAGGTTGCCGGTAAATGACGGTTGGAATTTTTTATTTGCTGTTATGGGGGTGTTGGTTTGGGCGCTGCGGATATTATTGCGGTTATTGTTATTATTGCGCTGCTTGTTTGTGCTGTGAGATATTGGGTTTTGAGGAAAAAGGGCTGCGGGGGGTGTGGCGGCTGCGGCGGTTGCAGTGGCTGTGGAGATGACTGCGAAAAGAATTGGGAGTGCAAAAGGCAATAAAAAATCTCCCGTGAAATGGGAGATTTTTTATTGCGGGGATAAAATGGCGGGTATTTCCCGGGAAATGCATTATTCCCTTTTCTCTATTTCAACGCCTTTTTCCTCTAAGGCGGCTATTTCGTCGGGGAATTTTTCGGCGGTCGTATTGGATATGATAAGGGTTTTTAGGCTGTTCATTTGAAGCAGGGGCGAGAGATCATCTGTGGGTGTGTCGTAGATGATGAGTCTTTCGAGTTTGGGAAAGTCTGTCAGGGGGGAAAGGTCGGTTATTTCGGTGCAGCCGATATTCAGGGAGACAAGCGACTGCATTTGGGAAATGAAGTCTAAGTTATTGATATGGCAATAGCTGACGTCCAGCTTTTCAAGCCCCGTAAGAGTGGATAAGACGGACAGGTCGGAAAGCTCTGTGCAGTTTTCATATTCGGACAGAATGGCGGCCTTGTCTATGGCATCTTTTGCTGCGGGGTCGGCGGCATTGCCTATGGTGAGATTGTCTGCGGCATTATTGCCAACGGCTGCATTTGCTGCGGCTTCTTTAAAGGGGGTGATCTTCAGGGAGGTAAGACGGGGGAGTTTTGCAAGATTATCCAATCCGTCCTCGGTCATGAGTGTGAGAGAAAGCTCGGAAACGCCTGTGTTGTAGAAATCTCCGTCAATTTTAACGGTGTTTTCGCTGACGCTCTTTGCAATAAAATTCACCGCTGCAAACAGCGCTATCAATGCGGCAAGCACCGCTAAAGCCTCGACAGCTCTTTTTTTCAAGCGTTTCTACTTCCTTTCGTGGGGGATAGGCGTTTTTTTATGATTATAACACTGCTTTAAATTTTGTTTGCACGCCCGGTCAGCCAATTGTATGCCTCATCTTCGTTTAATATGTGTGGGGCTTTGGCAGTGCCCATATTTATAGAATTTGCATAATATTTACCTCTTTGATTGTTGCGTTATAAAAAATGTTGCTTTATTTATTTCTTTTTTTAATATAAAATATTAATGGTATCAATCCCAAAATCCCCAATATTCCGTATATTGACACAGAGTTAAAAGCGATTGCAGCTATTATTATTGATAAGATAAATAACGACAATATAATTAGCTTTATACTTTTAAACTTTATTGCAAAACCTAATGTAATAAAAAGTATGAAAAAAATAATATTAAAAATCATCATAAAATATGACATCTCCAATATATTATGCGGAGGGAAAGATCAGTAGCTGAACAATTGGCATTTTATCATACCGTTATAGAGCTTGCGGCGTTTCCGTGCCTGTTTGCCGAAAAACTGCTCGAAATCCTCGTGGGGGGAGATTATGGCGCAGGGGTGCTCCTTATCCGCAAGGAAAACCCTGCCCATTGTACGGTAAAGCTCTTCCGCTTCCTTCAGTTCCAGCATTCGCTCGCCGTAGGGCGGGTTGCAGACGGTAAGGGTATTCGGTTTGTTTTCATAGCTGCGTATGTCCGCCTGCTCTATGCGGATTCGGTTCTTGACCCCTGCGGCGGTGCAGTTTTTGATAGCAAGGGCAACGCTGTCGGGGTCGATATCATAGCCGTAGGCGTAAAAATCGCTGTCACGGATAATGCTGTCCATGGCACGGGCACGCTCCTGCTGCCATATTTCCGTGGGTATCTGTTTCCACCTTTCGGCGGCAAAGGTGCGCTTGAGACCGGGGGCTATGTTCAGCGCTTTATAGGCGGCTTCAATAAGGAATGTTCCGCTGCCGCAGAAGGGGTCGCAGAAGATAGTATCACGCTTTACCATGGCAATGTCAACAATTCCTGCGGCGAGAGTTTCCTTAATGGGGGCGGCGTTGGAGGTCTTGCGGTAGCCCCGTTTATGCAACCCTGCCCCGGAGGTGTCGAGATACAGGGAAACTTCGTCCTTTAAAATGTTGAACTGGAGCTGGTGCACTGCGCCTGTTTCCTCCATAAAGCCCACGTTATAGGCGTCCCCTAAGCGGTCGGCGGCTGCCTTTTTGATTATGGACTGGCAGGCGGGGACGCTGGAAAGTTTGGAGGACAGCGAATGCCCTTTTACGGGGAATGCGTCCTGCTTGCCTATGAAATTTTCCAGGGGGATCGCTTTTACGCCCTCGAAAAGGTCGTCAAAGGTATATGCCTTGAACCTTGCCAGCTGTATCTGTACCCTTTCGGCTGTGGCAAGGCAGAGATTGGCTCGGGGGATAAGCTCCGTGCCGCCCTCAAAGGTAACTCTGCCGTCGGTTACGGTGATATTTTCGCCGCCTATCCGCGTTGCTTCAAATTTCAGTGTTTTTTCTATGCCGAAGTGGCAGGGGCAGCTTAGGGTGAGTTTGTCCATTTGGTTCTCCATTCATAGCGGTTGAATTCGTTTGCTTTGTTTGCGGCTGTGAGGGGCGGTGTTTCCTGCTTAGTTCCCTGCGAGTGCTGCTGCGGCGTTTTCCGGGTTGTTATCGCCGTTTAAAAGCTCGTTTGTCAGTTCGTCTATGTCGATAAGATCGGCGGCTATGGTGGTGGTTACAGGCTCGATATTTTTATCGCTTATGGAAAATCCGCCGCATTTAGTGCACACGGGAGGGGTATTGGTGGACTTATAATAGCCCTGGTTAAAGGTGGGGCATGAGCCGCTGGCGATCATGCCTGTATTGGAGCAGAAATATAGCTGCTTTACGCTTTCGCACTCGGGGAATTCGGTTTTTGTGCCCTGCTCGGCTATGTCGCCGAAGATGTTTTTCCAAAGCTGGGCGGTGCTGTAATATGTGCCCGAAGCCACGGTGCGGTAATCCTCATAGCCGTACCACACGCCGCTGACATAGTCGGGAGTGCAGCATACGAACCAGTTGTCACGCCATTCCTGGGAGGTGCCTGTTTTGCCCACTACGGGAACGTTTTCCAGCTTTGCCGCTCTGCCCGTGCCGTTAGGTCCTTCAACTACCTGCTGCATGAGCTTGTTCATTACATAGGCGGATTCCTCGCTGATCGACTGTATGGGGGTGTATTTATGCTGCAATACCACTTCTCCCGCAGGGTCCTGTACATAGGTGTAAGAGGCAGGTGAGAAGTATTTGCCGCCGTTGCCGAACACCTGATATGCCGCTACCAGTTCCCTTACGGTAACGCCTTCTGTAAGAGCGCCTACGGACATGGGGGACAGGTCGGCGTCCTGGGCTTTGAGGGTGGAAAAACGGAATTTGTTCTGCACAAATTCAAAGACATTTCCCGAGCCTGCCGCCTGGACAAGCCTTGCGGAAACGGTGTTAAGAGAGCGCTGGAGAGCCTGGAAGGTAAAATACGAATTTCCGCTCCAGACGTTGCTGCGGCTGGAGGAACTGTAGTTGGTAGGCCATTTTCTTGTATGCCCTGGGTTGTTTTCGTCGGGTATCTCTATGGGCAGGTCGGAATGAATGGTTGACCAGGTGATAAGGTTATGCTCGATAGAATATCCGTAGCCTGCCACGGGCTTGAAGCTGGAACCGGGCTGACGGGGGGACATGGTGGCGTGGTTCCAGATATTGGAGCCTGCCTTTTCGCCGATACCGCCTACAACTGCAAGGACGTTTCCCGTATAGTCCATTGCCACAAAGGCGGACTGGGGCGGGTCGTTAAGGAGGGTGCTTGAAAAGGTGGTGTAATCACGGTATTTTGCTTCAAGCTCCTCCTGCATTTCAATGTCAATGGGGGTGTAGATAGTGTAGCCGCCGTTATAGAGCATATCGTTGGCTTCCTGCCAGGTAACGCCGTAGAGGTCGGAAAGGTCGTTTGTAACGTCCCTTATGACCATATCTATATACCAGTTCTGGATATCGTCGGGGTTATCCTCCTGGGAGGGATCGTAGAAATGAAGCTCCTCCGCAAGAGCGTTTTCATACTGCTGCTTTGATATGGAGGCATTATTGTACATGGCGCGCAGCACAAGGCTTTGACGTTCCTTGTTGCGCTCGGGATTTACTCTGGGGTTAAGGGCTTCGGGGCTTTTGGGGATAGCCGCAAGGCAGGCTGCCTCCGCAAGGTCAAGCTCGGAAACATCCTTGCCGAAATATTTAAGGCTGGCTGCCTGTATGCCCGAGGTGTTTCCGCCGAAACCGATACAGTTAAGGTAAGCCTCCAGTATATCGTCCTTGTCACGGTATTTTTCAAGGTCCGAGGCGCGGAAAATCTCACGCATTTTTCTGTCCCAGCGGTCGTCGTCATCGCCTGTGACGTTCTTTACAAGCTGCTGGGTTATGGTAGAACCGCCCTGTTTGCTTCCATAGAGCGCTTCGCCTGTAAGCAGGTTGACAAATGCACCGAAGGTACGCTTCCAGTCAACGCCTGCGTGCTCGTAAAAACGCTCGTCCTCGATATATACGAATGCGTCGCGGACATGGCGGGGGATACGCTCGATAGACACGGGGATTCTGTCGGCGGCGCGGCTTATATTGGTAAGCTCTACCTCCTGCCCGTCCTCGTCATAGCCGTAGATAAAGGTGGTGTAAGCAAGATCGAGGCTTTCAAGGTCGATATCTATGGGGGTATTTTCCCTGAACTGCATTACATACACCGTCAGCGCCGCTGCGATTATGGACACGCTTATTACCGCTATCAGAATAAGCGACAGCAGCACCATGCCTATTATGGTAAGGGTCTTGCGGATAGGCCCTTTCTTTTTGCGCCTGCGCTTTTTCTTATGATTCGGAGCGCCTTCGGGTCTTGCATGAGCCGCTTGCTGCTCGTTTCTTTCGTTTTTCATTTTGATTCTCCTTTTGCTTTGGCAACCGGCAGGCGGCAGTATTTTGCCGTGCTGCTTTCATTGCGCTTCGGTCGTATCGTTTTGGGGAATGCTTTTAAATAATAATATCCTATCAATGTATCATTATTAAGGAACTGCCTATCAAAGATTTTTCCTTCGAGGGCAAAATGCCCATGTTTGAGGGAAAATCCGCCTATAGCCATTGGTAAAATCAGCGTAATTAAAAGCGGTTTGATAAGAGCTTCCTTAATACTCTTATTTTATATGATACACTATATTCGGTTAAAAATCAAGTACAATTTAGTGTCAAGTTGGTTACAATATGAGATAGATTTGTAATATTTTGGTTTTTGGTTCGTCAATTTGACGAAGATTAATAAAAATGTTAATTTAGGTTAATATTATGTTTTCAGATCTGCATTATTGCCCGTAAAAATTAAATCGGGAAACGGTAAAGTTCCCCGAAAAAAGCTTTTTGAAATATGAGATCATGTAAAGAGGCTTGTCCGCAAATAAAGCGTTTTAAAGCACGTTATTTTGTATTGCTGAGCTTCCAGCGGAATGTGGAGATACGCTGGGCTTTGGTGTTATCGTAGGAAATGTTGCTGCAGGCGGTGCTTATGTCATTGTAACGGTATTCGGTCTTCTGCGCCTTTGAGCCGAAAATGACAGTCCCCTTAATGGCTGCCGAGCCGTAATCACGGGAAAGCACTGCGCCTATCTTATGCTCGTTGCGCAGAAATTCCACTATATCCTTGGCGGTAATGGGCTTGGTGTCGCAGACATTGTAAATGCCCTGGTATGTAATGCCCTCGGAGCAGGTGAGAATTCCGTAGACGAAATCGGCGATGTTATACAGGCAGGTAAAGGTATAGCCATAGTCGCCGTAGCCGTAAACATAGCCGCAGCCTTCCTTTTCATCATATACCTTGGATTTGAGGTTATCCACGAATTCCTTGGTGTATACGGGGCAGGTACGCATGATAATGCCTTTTGTGGAGGATTTTTTCAGCGCATTCGCCAGCGCCTTTTCGCTGTCGAATTTCAGCTTGGCATAAATAGACTGGGGCTTTTCCTCCATGGTTTCCCTGATAGGCTCTCTTGTTTTCTGGGGAGCGTAGACCTGGTGGGTGCTGAGCATCATAATATCTCCCACCTTGGCGGATTCTGCTGCTTTATAAAGAAATTTGTCGACTGTGCTGCTCTTTTTCTCCTCGGCAGCGGAAAATATCGCCCCGAAGTCGTTATCGGCGGTGCAGGCAAGGTGCACCAGCACGTCTACTTTATTCTTGCCGAAAATGCCCGTTATCTGTTCCTTGTCGGTAATATCGCACTGCACATAGGTGAAATTATCGTTATCATACGGGGCGGGGGCATTATCTGTGCCTATTACCGTAAACCCTTTTTGCAGCAGGACTTCAACGACCGCTTTGCCTATCATTCCCGCAGCGCCTGTTACCATAATAGTTTTCATTGAAATGCCACTCCTTTCCGAAAAATTTACATAGGTATTTTAGTTTAATCATATCTATTATATCATATTTTTCAAAAAAATCAATACCTTTTTGCTCTAACTTTTTTTAAATTATTGATAACAATATGTGAAAAAATGCCAATATTTTCCGAATTTATTTGAAAAACTGTGTTTTGAGTGTGTTTATGAGACATAAAGATCAAATGTGAACGATTTATGATATTATATTTAAAGATAAATAGCTTTCGGAAAAGTATTTTGAGTATGATATTCGGGAAAAACATTGACATTAACGGAGCGATATGATAAAATGAGTATGTGATAAGAGCTTTGGTGTGGGATATACAATGTTTTTCGGAATGGATGAGTTTAAATGGATATATTTATCGACCATGGGCAGAAAATTTATGTGATTGAGCCGTGTGAGCTTGATGAAGCGGTCGAGAGGCTTTTGAAAGAGGATAAGGAAAGGTCAAGCAGACCGTGGGCGCATTGGGATTGGCATGTGCAGCATTATTATGATTGGAGGGATTTTGTTAAGGAATACAGCTTTGAGGGACTGCGGCTTGGGTACTGCTATTGGAATGGAAATGAAGAAAAGGAACGGGCAACGCTGATGTACATATACAAGGGGGAGTACGGTTATCAGCGCTTTCAGCCGGAGCGGGCAAAGTGCCTTGAATGCGGGACGTATTGGCATATTGCAAATCCTTCTTATTATGATATTTACCCGAATTACGGCTGTGATTTTGATATTTCGGAGGTTAAATATCCGCTGCTTTGCTGCCCAGAGTGCGGCGGGAAGCTGTCAAGGGACGCTATCTGGTGCGGGAGAAAGGTGGATTTTGACCGTGATACAAGGTTTTGCAGTTTTATAACGGGTAAATCTGCTCTTTTAGGGGATTTGAAGAAGGAGGAGTCCGATAATGCAGAGTGAATTTTTGGGGGAAATGAACGGATAAATTTTCGGGCTGTTGCCAAGCGATTTATTTTGGAGGACGGGAAATAAAATTAATAAATTTGCGGAGGATTTTGATTTGGGATCGGAACAAATGGATTATGATCTGAGTTTGGACTTATTATAAAAGGGGGGGTGAGTATAAAAAACAACGCCCCCCCCAGGCAAGCAGCAATAAGGT
>CAMWLD010000104.1 GCA_947175005.1 uncultured Ruminococcus sp.
CTCTTTACCTCTTTGGAAGCCTCGGTCACCACATTCAGCTGCTTGGCTATCTGTTCCTCCAGCGCCTCGATTTCCTTTTGAGTGTCCTCTATGCGAGTCCGCAGAACATTGTGGTAATTGGTAAAAACCAGCATATCCATAGGAGAAATGCCCTCGGCAGCCTTGCGGTTGAACTCATCCTGATTACGCCGCAGCTCCGCCTCCAGCCCCGCTTTCAGCTCAAGAGCCTCAGCCCTCTCCACATTCAGCGCCGCCAGGTCGTTTTTCTCCCTGTCCAGTATCTGCCCCTTGTAGTCAAGCAGCTTGTCAAGGGTAAACTTGAATTTCTTCATTGTAACCACCCCAAGTCAAATTATTAGTTTAGCTCACGGCTGCTTTCATCATCTTCACCGTGTCCTCAAAGGAGTAAGCCTCATCTGTTGCCTGCTGCAAAAACGCATTTATCTTGTCGATCTTCTTCAAAGCCTCGTCAAGAGCATGGTTCGTTCCCTTTTTGTAAGCTCCTATGGAAACAAGGTCGGCATTGGCATAATATGTGGATAAAAGATTCCTCATCTTCGCCGCCGCATCCTTCTGATCCTTCGGCGCAATTTCCGACATCAAACGGGAAACCGAATCAAGCACCTCAATGGCGGGATAATGATTTCTCGCCGCCACCTTTCGTGAAAGAATGATATGCCCGTCAATGATACCTCTTACCGTATCGGAAATAGGCTCGTTTGTATCGTCGCCCTCTACAAGGACCGTGTAAACTCCCGTAATAGAGCCGTTCTCGAAATTCCCCGCCCGCTCCAGAAGCTTTGGCATGGCGGTGTATATGGAGGGCGTGTAGCCTCTTGCAATGGGCGCTTCACCCGTGGCAAGCCCGATCTCACGCTGCGCCATGGCATATCTCGTAAGAGAATCCATCATCAGCAGCACATTCTTGCCCTTATCTTTAAAATATTCCGCAATGGCAGTGGCGGTCATGGGGCACTTGTTTCTCATCATGGAGGGCTGATCGGAGGTAGCAACCACCAGAACCGACCTTGCCATGCCCTTTGGCCCCAGGTCTCTCTGAATAAATTCCAAAACCTCTCTGCCACGCTCGCCCACCAGCGCAATAACGTTGATGTCCGCCTCCACCTCACGGGCTATCATACCCAGAAGCGTGGACTTACCAACGCCCGAGCCTGCAAAAATGCCCATACGCTGACCCCTGCCAATGGTCAGAAGCCCGTCAATGGCTTTCACACCAAAGGGGATTATATCATGAATAGCGGGACGTGTAAGGGGGTTCACAGGTTCGCCCGCTATGGAATAGCTTTCCGTTGTCCTTATGGGCGCACCGCCGTCCAAAGGTTCGCCCACAGCGTTTATGATACGCCCTATAAGGCATTCGCCCACGCCCACTTTAAGCTTGTCGCCCGTGTTGTCCACCACCGACCCCGGGCCAATGCCCTCAATATCGGTGTAGGGCATAAGCATTACCGTCCCGTGGCGAAAGCCCACAGCCTCGGCGTAAATAAAATCGCCGCCTCTGCCCTCTTTATATATGCGGCACACGTCCCCTATGTTGCACATAGGGCCGCTGGCCTCAATGGTCGTACCGATAATTTTTTCTATCTTGCCCTGACTGCGGTATAACTCCGCCGTCCTGACAGCGTTTCTTATAGCCGGAAAATCCATATAAAAACAATCTCCGATTACAATTTATTGGAACTTACAATTTATCTTAAAGAATCACCGAAACAACACAGCCGTGCCGTAACACAGCAGCACCGCCGCACAACGGCACAGTAACACCGCACCGCATTGCCTCTTGCAAAAGTGTCAATTTCCCTCGGGCAAGCCTCCGACTTCCTCATCTGCCCCACCACTTGAACTTTTCATAATTTCTTTAAGAAATTCCAACTGGGTGGGGATAGACGCGTCAATGATCTCCGAGCCGTTGTCAAGAACAACAGTTCCCGGGGGAGTATCCTCCCTGTCCAGTTCCTCCACCTCGATCTCGGGAATAAACGGAATAAGGGACTGCACAAACTCCCTGTCGGAAACAAATTCCTTTGAAGCCTCTCCCTTGCACAGGGAAATTTTAAGGTAATCGGAATTGCGGAAATTCTTGGCAGCATTTTTGCATATCCTGTCAATTACCGACGGGTCGCATTTCAGCTCCTCCATGGTGATCTTTTTCACCATGTCCATGACCGTTTCCTGCAATTCCACCTCATTGGCTACATAGTAAGCCTCTTTTTTGGCGTTTATCTCATTGATAAGCTGCGCGGCTGCGTCCAGAAATTTCTGGCATTTCCTCACAGCGTCCGCCTTTCCTACCTCAAATCCCGCTTCAAAGCCCTCCATACGGGCTTTTTCCTTTAATTGAGCGCACTCCTCGTCGGTTGCCTCAAAAATCGCACGGGACTTTGCCTTGGCGTCCTCAATAAGCCTCTCCGCATTGGACGTGCCCGATTCCACCAATCGGTTGTACTCTGCGTCCATCTGCGCCTTGCGGCTTTTGATTATCTCGTTGCACCTGCCCGCAACAGCCTCGTTGAACCGCTTTGCGTCCTCCTCGGCTTTCTTCCGCCGCTCCTCCTCAAGAAGCCTCTCCAGCTCCGCCGGGGTGAGTTTAGGCTCTTCCTCTTCCTCGGATTCCTTTTTTTTCGGTTTGGGAGCAGGTTTCGGAGCGCCCAGCGCAACAGGCTTTGTATTGTCAAAGTTGTAAACCTTGGATTTAACAATTTTAAGCAATTATTTCATCCTCTCCGCCCTTGCCGATAACAAGTTCGCCCTCTTCCTCCAGGTGACGGATAATGCCTACGATACGCTGCTGAGCCTCTTCAACATCACGCATACGGATATTATGCAGGTATTCGATCTCCTGCTGAATGGTGTCCTGCATTCTCTTGGGCATATTTGCATAAAGCACAGCCGCCACATCTTCGTTGGAGCCTTTGATAGCCACCGACAGATCCTTGGTGTCGCACTCTCTGATAAATCTCTGAATGGACATGGAATCGAGACCGAGAATATCCTCGAATACGAACATCTTTTTCTTGATCTCGTCAACCAGCGCAGGGTCGCGAACAGTGAGTTCATCAAAGATGTATTTCTCCGTAGCGCGGTCGACCTTGTTGAGGATGTCTGCAACAGTGTTGATACCGCCAACCTCCGTGGTGTCCATAGAAACAACGGAAGCGAACTTCCTTTCGAGAGTAGCCTCCACCGTCTTTACCGTGTCCGGCGAAGCGGAATCCATCTTCGCGATTCTCTCGATTACCTCTACCCGCTTTTCCTTAGGCAGCTCGCTGAGCACAGCCGAAGCCTGCTCCGAGTTTGCATAGGAAAGTATGAGGGCAATGGTCTGCGGGTACTCGTTCTGTACAATAGCCAGCAGATTTTTGTAGTCGGATTTTCTGATAAAGTCGAAGGCCTTCGACTGCATGGAGCGGTTGATTTTCTCCATAAGTCTTGCCGCAGCCTCTTCGCCGAATGCCTTGGTAAGTACGTCCCGGGCGTATTCCACACCGCCGTCGGTAATTACCTTCTGCGTCAGGCAAAGCTCATAAAATTCACCCAAAACTCCGTCCACCGTCTGCACATCAAGGTATGGCAGACTGGAAACGTCAAAGGTAAGGCTCTCCACTTCGTCATTGGAGAAATACTTGTAAACAAAAGCCGCATTCTCCGCCCCAAGAGCGGCAATAACCACCGCCGCTTTCTGCTTGGAAGAAAGCTCCAGTAAATCACTCATAATTTATAAACCGATCCTCCGCTGTTAGAGGCAAGAGGTTAGAGGCAAGAGGCAAGAAAACAGTTGCCGTGCTTGCTTTAAGAAAACCTGCAAAGCCTCATTATAATTTTCAGGGCATTAGCGGGAAGCGAGAAACATTTCCCGCAAGTGCCCTTGCTTTTTCATTTAATCACCGTGAGCGCACAATCACATGATAGCAAGCTCACAAAATCACGAATGCTGTGCGCTCTTTTCGGGAACGTGAACAGCGTCTTCATCGCCCTTTATCCAGTTACGCAGCAGCTGCGCCACGATCTCGGGGCTGTTCTTTGCAAAGTCCGCCAGCTCTCTTCTGATGACCTGCTCCTTTGTCTCCACTTCGTTTTCCGCCAACAGACTGGGCATTTCCGCAGGGGTAAAGCCCTGATCGCCGATAGTGAAGAAATCCTCCACCAAAGCCTCGCCCTCGGGGGGAGCGTGCTGTTCGAGCAAAGTCTTCTCGAAGCTTCTTCTGCGCTTCTTGTTCCTCGAGCTGATAGTAGCCAGCACAATGATAAGTATAACAAGCAGGGCCAGCAGTATAATGCCCAGCAGAATAAGCTGATCGAGAGTAAGCCCGAAGAGAATAGCCTCCGAATCCGCCGCAACATCGGGATTAAAGGGATTAAGGCTGATTACCGAAACAACATCGTTGAAAAGCTCGGGATTTATCGTGACCGCATTTCCCACAGCCGCCACCAGATCCTGCCTTGTAATATCGGGGAGATAATCGGTGAAAATGACCACCGAAACGGACAGTCCCTCAATAGTACATCCTGCCTTTTCCACCTGCTCCTTGTAGGTGTTTACAAGATATGTGTTGGAAACGGAGTTTTCCGTCCATTGACCGTTTCCGTTGGTATCTCCCGTAGGGTATGTATCGTCCGCATTTACCTCAACGCCCACAATGCCGCCTTGAGCCACAGCATAGCCCGAAGCCTGGGAAGCGTCGGTGTGCTGAAGCATTCCTCGCTGGTCATCGGTGGAGGGGGTGTATACCGTGTCCTCGGAAACCTTTGAATCAAAGTTCAGATCTGCGTTTACAGCTACAGAGAAGCCCTCCTCGCCGTAAGCCCGCACCAGAAGATTTTCTATCTTGGCCTTCATCTGACTTTCCAGTTCATTTTTAAAACGCAGTCTGCGTATCTCCTCCGCTATTTCATCAACGGGGATATCCTTGGGCACCAGGGGAACGCCGTTGCCGTCGCTCAAAGCGACCCTGTCGGGGTCTACACCCGAGGGATTCGCAATAAGATATGTAATACCCTCGATCTGCTCGTTGGTAAGCTCCACGCCGTCCCGAAGATATATGGTAGCCGAAGCCGCAGGCAGCCTCTTGTTCACTTCAATGACCGTGTTTTTCATGGGGGGGTCAAACAGCGTGACCACCGCGTCCCTGACATCGGGGAAAGAAGCGATCTGAGCGCTGAGACGCTCCTCTAAAGCGATCTGCTCATATTTGGAGTTCTCCGACTCGGTAGTGAACATTCCCACATTTTCCGTATAAGTCGGGTAGTTCATTCTCGAGCGGGGATATTTCTGCATTGCAAGGCTCATGGCCAGCGTGTCTTCCGTCCCCTTGGGAACACTGATCGTGCCGCCCTTTAAGGTACATTCATAGCCCGCCTCTTCGATCAAAGCCACGATCTCCGCAGCCTCGGTATTTTCGAGGTTTTCGTAAAGCACCACATAATCCTTGCGGTTAAGCAAAATCACCGCCACAATGGCAACAAAAAGCACCGCCGCCAAGCCGCCTATCAGCAGCCCTTTAGTTTTCTTATCTTTTGAAGACCAGAACTCTTTGACCACAGTTACAGTCTTCTGCACTCTTTCATTCATTCCGTGTATTAGCCCTTTCCTATTAGAGGCAAGAGGTCAGAGGCAAGAGGCAAGAGGGAAGAATTTCTGATGCCGCTTCGTTTCCAACCACGCTCTAAATACTCGATAAAACTATACAAAATCACCCATAGCGAATATGCGCCGAAATGCCGCGTCAGCTTGCTGATGATGTCAGCTTTGCTGACATATTACATGGAGATCTGAAGGATCTGATCGTAGCTTTGCTGGCAAGCGTTTTTCACTGCCACAAAGGTCTCCACAGCGACCTGCGCTTTAGTGATGTGATTGTAAATAGTGTGAAGATCGTCAATGCCGCCCATAACAAGCTGCGCAGCGTCCTCATTCAGTATCTGCTGCGTGTCCTCCATGTCGCCCATGATCTCTCTGAAAACATCCGCAAAGGTAGGACCCTTTATCCCCTTGTCGTCGCCCGCAGCAGCCATTTCATTCTGTGAAAGAATGTTAAGAGGATGAATGGACGAGCTGATAGGAACTATGTACATTTAAACCGAACTCCTTTTATTTCAAATTGATTTGCCGAATAGCCGCCGCTTACGAGCCTTTAAGCTCCATAGCCTTGCTCATCATGGCCTTTACCGCATTGATCGCGGAAACATTGGCCTCGTAAGCGCGCTGGGTCGCCATAAGGTCGATCTGCTCCTTGGTGTTGTCCACATTTGAATGATATACATAACCGTCCTCATCGGCAAGCGGATTATCCGGGTCGTAAACCGGGATAAAGGGAGCGTCGTCGTCAATTACCGCCGCTACCGTAACTCCAGCATTGCGCCACTTGTCGAGATTCGCCCGATAGTAAACGCCTCTGTGATGAGTGGACTCATACTTCGTGGTGTACTTGTTGAGTACCCCCGCAAAATCCTTCTGCTCCGTAAACACCGTAAGCTGACGGCAGTAGGGCTGCCCTGTTGAGGTGTTGTAGGAATACTGATTGGAAATGTTCTGATTAATAATATCCTGCCTTAGTCTCTGAGCCGAAAGACCCGAGTAGCCTATTTCAAGAGAGGGAAGAAATGCCATGTCTCATAGCCTCCTTATTTGTTTATCGCCATTCGTATCATGGCGTACTGACTGTTCAGATAATCTATCATGGTGTTATACTGATACTGGGTGTCCGACAGTTCCTTGGCTTCCTTTTCAATGTCAACGTTGTTGCCGTTGAGTATCTGCCTGGTGTTGGTCTCATAAGTAGTCGTCACCCATATAGGGTCGGTCTTTTGCTTTTCCCTGGTGCTGTCGTCGGGGCAGGCGGTGTGGTCGTGATACTTGCACTTTGCCCGCTCTTTGAGCACTAACCCGAAATTCACCGTCTTAGCCTTGTAGTCGGGAGTGCTGACGTTTGAAATATTGTGACTTATCACCTGCTGTTTGTACCAGGCAGCGTCAAGTCCCTGTTCTGTCAGCGTAAAGGCGGCGGAATCAAATAAACTCATATGTAATTCTCCTTTCGGGTCATTCCCCTACAGCGAAGCAGCATACACTTGTCTGCTAAAGCCATAAAGCAGCCCATTGGAATATTCAGGTATTGATACGATCATTATTACACACTTATACCTATATTAATTATAACACCAAACTCCAAAAAAAACAATGGCTAAAAAAAAATAATTCTAAAATATTTGCCGAATTTTTTCGTTAGAAAATGTCCATTTTTCCCAAATTTCATATTTTCCAAAATATTGATTAATATTTTATACAAATTTCAATGTAATATTTGGTAATAAATAACATTAAATACATTAAGTATAATTCATCTTATCTTAACAAAATGTATAATCCAAAATTTACCGCCGCAAAAATCCCTTGGCAAAAATAATTTTTAATACTTTACGTATATTTTTCTAATATATGCCTTTCTGTAATTTTCCTGACTTTGCCAAAAGAGAAAATCACTTCCAATACATATAGTAATTT
>CAMWLD010000105.1 GCA_947175005.1 uncultured Ruminococcus sp.
TTGTTGCAGAAATTCCCGCTTATGCCCTTTTGTCCGCAAGCGCATTCCCACATACCGGTAATGTTATTGCTTACAGACTGTCCCAGCTGACTTGCCTGAGACGTCATAGGATTCATAGCTTCCCTTGTCATTCCTATAACCCCGCTCATAGCGCCTATGCCTATCCCAAGACCCGCTATATCGCCAAGCGCACCTGCCGCACCGATACCGCTGCCGCCCGTAATTCCGTTTTTCATAGCCTCCAGACCCACCTGACGGGAGGTTTCCTGCTGATATGTATAGCCCTTCATTTTCATTTCCACAGCCTCGGCTTCTGCCTGCATTCTGTAGGCTTCCGCCTCCGCCTGTGCCTTTAGCTTGATGACCTCCGCATCTCCTTGCGCACCGATAACTTTCATTCTTGCAGCGGTGGCAGCCTCGACCTCTTTACGCTGTGCAGCGGCTTCTGCTTCGCTTTTCTTTATCTGCTCCTGACGGACAAGCAGATACTGCTCGGCGTACTGCTGCTTCATACGCTTAAAGTTCGGGTCATCATCGGGAGTCATTACCCTGCTGACAAAAAATTCGGGTAGTTCAAGACCGTAATCGGCAAAATATTTGTTAAGCTGTTCCCTGAGACCTGTTGAAAGCTCAAGCAAACGTTCATCAATTTCAAGAATATTTATCCCGCAAGCTTTGATAGTTTGAGCAAGATAACTCTTGACCTGTGTCATTATCATTGAGCGGAAGTATCCGTTTCCGCTGTCCATGCCGAGTATCTGCTCCTGACCTAATTTGCCCGCTGTGCCGACAAGCTTCATAAGCAGCTTTCGGGAATTAACGACACGAATATTAAATTCGCCGCACGCCCCAAGCTCTACATGGAGACCCGATGCAGGGTCGAACATTCTGACCTTGGAATCCGTTCCCCATTTCACTCCCATAGCAGTCGCAAGGTTAATAAAATAAACCTCCGAATGGAAAGTGCCCTCCGTATCGGTCGGAAGCCGATAAACCCTTTCAAGCATAGGAAGCTGCTGTGTTTCCAGCGTGTAGCGTCCCGCTCCGAACAAATCCAGTGCCTGACCGTCCCTGAAAAAGACAGCCTCCTGACTTTCATGTACAATAAGCTGTGAACCGAAATTAAAATCCTCAATGGGATGTTTCCACACAAGTGTACCTTGATCGCCCTCATATTTTATTATGCTTGCAAGTCCGTCCTGCCTTATCTGCTCGCTGACAATGCGTTCTGCAATATCATTTTCGCAGTCACAGACAGGGCATATATATTTCACAGCGCCCTTGTTCACCGTAAGACGAACGCCGCACTGCGAACAGGAAATTTCCGCTGTCTTTGTTTTTTCCGTAAGAGTATTTATTGCATTACGGCAAACGGGACATACAGCATTTTCGCCCTTTGACTGGTCAAAAACAACCGTATTTCCGCAATGGGGACATTCCCTTGAAGTCATTTTATCGGTGCGCACATTGATTGTATTCCCACAAACACAATCTATCTTTTTCCTTGCAAAAAATCCTGTCCTTGCTTCCGCAAACTTCCCGCAGTGCGGGCATTCAATTACAAACTTTGCCATTTAAAAAGCCTCCTAATTATCATCAATTTCTAAATTTTTTAACGAAAATTCAATGAATAACGTTAACAGCTCACTCCTGCTTCTTCCGGTTGCAGCGGCTACTTTATCAATATCCGCCAGCATGGATTTTGCTATTCGCAATGACACAACAGTAGTCTCACCGCCGTATTTCTGAGGCTTTATGACTAATTTTTTATCCGGCATGGTCATTACCTCCTTTGTTTACTATTGTATCACATTTGTAGTTTGATTGCAATTTATTTGTAAGCGGCATATGTAAATTTTTTGTTAAAAGTGTTGGATTCCTGTGTCAGTGTATATAAAAAAACATAGTTTTAAAACCGATGAGTATGCAGCACTTATATCTAATATAAACAAAGGCCTGCACTAATTTGAAAGATTTCAATTTAGTACAAGCCTTTTTTATAATCAATTTTCTCTGTTGTTTTCATAGAAATATCCGTAATCCTCAAAGCACCCTGCTGCAACGCCGAACAATTAGAAAAACCCGACAAATATGCCGAAATAAAAGAGAAAATACGCCATATTTACAACAAAGAACGTTACGGTTATATGAGAATAACTGCCGAGTTTAGAAAAACACATAAGGTCAACCATAAAACTCTACAGAAACTAATGCACCAAATGGTGATATTCTGCCGAATGCAAATAAAATACAGATTTTACAAGGGAGAGGAGGGTCTTAATTAGCTGTTATAAAATGCGAGAACTTTGCAAACCTCTGATCTCATCAAATTTCGGCATTACCTTTAGCGCACCCTTTCTTCCTGTTATGATCGAAGCAGCGGCATTTGAAAAATCCAGAAGATTTTTCAGCTGCACGTCATCCAT
Organism: uncultured Ruminococcus sp.; assembly: GCA_947175005.1. Classification (GTDB taxonomy): domain Bacteria; phylum Bacillota; class Clostridia; order Oscillospirales; family Ruminococcaceae; genus Huintestinicola. The sequence goes on from CAMWLD010000105.1 coordinate 2,427, forward strand.
ATGCACTCCGTTTTCACATATAAAGCTCAAAGCGCAGCCCATAAACGTATCCCCTGCTCCCGTGGTATCCAAAACATTTTTATTTTCATATGCGGAACATTCTGCCGTAACATTGCCGCAGTACGCCCTGCTTCCCGAACGTCCCATTGTTGCAAAAATAAGCGGAATGTTATATTTTCCGTAAATTGCCGCAATGCCTTTGTCAATATCATTTTCGCCTGTTATAAATTCAATTTCGTCATCGGATATTTTCAGAATATCGCATACCGAAAAGCCGTATTCCATTGCCGCCCTTGCGTCACTTAAGCTTTCCCAAAGAGGCTTTCTTAAATTGGGGTCAAAGGAGACAAGCAAACCGTTTTCCTTTGCTGTATTCACCGCATAAACAGTAGCCTCCTTATTGGAAGAGTGGGTCATTGAAATCGTACCGAAATGAAATATTTCCGAATTGCGGATAATATCGGCATTGACTTCCTCTTTGGTAAGCATCATGTCTGCGCCCAAATTTCTGTAAAAGCTGAATTCTCTGTCTCCGTCGGGAGTTTTGTGTACAAAAGCAAGAGTGGTCGGCACGCTTTTATCAAACACAAGCCCCTCCGCTCCTATACCGCAGCTTTTAATTGTATCGCAAAGCATTTTCCCGAAGCTGTCGTTTCCCACCTTGCCGATAAATGCAGTCCTTTTGCCAAGCCTTTCAAGCATTGCAAGCACGTTGCAGGGCGCGCCGCCGGGATTTGCTTCAAAAATCGGATTGCCGTTTCCCGACAGTCCGTTTTCGGTAAAATCTATAAGCAGCTCGCCCAAAGCGACAACATTATATTTTTTTCCACTCATATCATTTTGCCTCCGTAATAAAAATTTCATAGGCAAAGTAATCACCCTTTGCAGCAGGAAGCAGCACTCCCCCATTCATCAAGGCCTTTCCCGAATATACTCCCTCTTCTCCCGAGATCATATATTTTTTATTTTCATCAAGTCCTCGCAGCTTTACTCTGTGCCGCAAAAAATTAGGCTCTGCACGGAACTGCATTCCATGTAAAAGTATTTCGCTTTTATCCTCGGAAACATATTCCCACAAGGCATAATTATCTTTAAACGGATCTGTCAGCCGATAATATTTTCCATTGTGAATAAGTCTTCGGTACTTTTTAAACCGCTCTATCTGCATAGGAATTTCTGCTTTTTCCTCTTCCTTAAGAGCGGCAGGGTCAAGTTCATATCCAAAGCTGCCGTGCATTGCAGTAACGCCGCGGGCATTAAGAGAAGTTACTCTGCCTGTCTGGTGATTAGGGACTGCCGAAACGTGTGAACCCATTGTTGAAACAGGATAGAAAAACGACGTGCCGTATTGTATTTTGGTTCTTTCGAAAGCGTCGGTATCATCGCTGCACCATATCTGCGGACAGTAATAAAGCATTCCCGCGTCAAAACGTCCGCCGCCTCCGCTGCACCCTTCAAAAAGCACATTGGGAAAATCATGCGTCAGACGTTCAAGCAGTTCACACAGTCCAAGCACATACCTGTGGGGCATTTCTCCCATGTTTTTGCTTTCAAGAGAGGCCGAATACCAATCACATATACTGCGGTTCATATCCCATTTTATGTAGGAAATTTCCGCACCCTTCAGTATACCTGCAATGGCATTGTAAAGGTATTCTCTTACATCGGCTCTCGTCATGTCAAGCACAAGCTGGTAACGCCCGCGCATTGGCTTTCGGCCGGGAATTTGTATTGCCCATTCGGGGTGACTGCGGTAAAGTTCACTGTCCTCGGAAACCATTTCCGGTTCAAGCCAAAAACCGAAATCCATTCCCAAAGCCTTTATTTTTTTTGCCAGTTCACCAAGTCCGCACTTTATTTTATCCCTATTGACAAACCAGTCTCCAAGTCCCGAAGTATCATCATTTCTCTTGCCGAACCAGCCGTCGTCCAGTACAAACATATCAATTCCAAGCTTTGCGGCTTCCTCTGCGCTTTTGAGGATCTTTTCATCGTCAAAGTCCATATACACCGCTTCCCAGCTGTTTATAAGCACTGGACGCTCGGCAAGCTTGTATTTACCTCTGCAAATATGCTCTCGCACAACCCTGTGAAAATTGTGGGAAAGCCTTTCAAATCCTGCGCCGCTGTAAGACATAACAGCCTCGGGAGTGTAAAAATATTCTCCCGTTTTCAGCTCCCAGCGGAAAAGCTCGGGATTTATTCCCATAACAAGCCTTATCTGTTCAAGCTGGTCATATTCAATCTTTGCACTGAAGCTGCCGCTGTACATAAGCATTGCGCCGATACAATTTCCGCTTGTTTCTGTGCAGTCTTTTCCGCAAAGTATGACCGCAGGATTCTGCTGATGACTTGACGTACCCCTGCGGCTTGCGCTTTCCTGTATCCCGTGGGCAATGGGCAGTCTTTCAAAAAGGCGTTCGCAGGTATGTCTGCCGTGAAAATGTACCCACTCGCTGTAATCACACGGCATATCAAGACAAAAGCTTGCGGCATTTGTAAGAAATACACTGCTTTCCCCGCCGTTTTTTATGACCGCACTTCTTGTGATAATATCAAGCCCTGGCAGCACACCGTATTTTAAAGTTACCGAAATATCCGAAGCGGTGTCCTTTAAAAATATTTCAAGAGTTTCCGCCTCGTCATCTTCTGCATAAACAGCGGGAAGTCCCTCAATACCGTACTTTCCATTGCTTATCTTAAAGCCGGCATAACGTAAATCGAGAGCAAAGCTGCCGTCGGAATGAACTGCCGATAATGCATTTATTCTGAAATCCCCAACGCCGCCGCAGGGATATTCCAAAGGCAAGGTATCAAGTGAATAGCTGCGAATATTTCCCGCCTCGTAGATGTTTCCCGAAAAGCCAACATCGAGATATTCCTGCAAATATTCCATACTCATGCCAACCCTTTCGCCGTACCACAAATGCCGCAGTACGCCGAAGCTGTCCGCCATAAGCTGATATTCGCTGTTGTCTGTCTCTATACGGAAAAGTCCTGTTTTTTCATTAACTGTTATCGACATATTTTCACCTCATTGCTTATTGGATTATCTCAAACCTGTAAGAAGTCAGGTTTGCTTCAAGCGTAATTGTATGTCCCTTGCAGCTTCTTGTTATCGTAATTTTGTCGTCATTGGTTTTAACATCAATGCTTCCGTCAAGACCGAAAGCAGGGTGGGAATTTCTAAGCTCCATAAGCTCTTTAAGCTTTCCCACAACAGGTCTTGATTGCTCCTGTTCAACGTCCTCCGCAGTATAGTAATGACGGTTGATGTCACGCCCGTTTTTGGTTTTCTCCATAAGCTCTATATCATTTGAGCCTGCAAGCAAACCCACATAATAAACCTGCGGAATACCCGGTGCGAAAAACTGTATCGCCCTTGCAAGAAGATATGCGTCGTCGTTGTCTCCCAGCGCAGAATAATAGGTGGTGTTCACCTGATAAATATCAAGATTATTGTACGCTGCGGAGCTGTACTTCATTTTAAGATTTGCACCGTTGGAGTACATCTGATTTTTTACCTTTTCGATCTCCTCGTCGGGAAGCAAGTCCTTTACATCCACAATACCTATCCCGTCATGAGTATCAAGAGTGGTGAACTGCTTCATGGGGCATTTTTCAAGCCAGCTTTTAAGATATTTTCCCGTGTGATTATACAGCGCATGGAGCGTTATTACAGGCAGCGCAAAGTCGTATATCCAAAAGCCCTTTTCCGCAATTTTCATGGGGATAGTGTAGTGCTCGTGAATTTCGGGCAGTATCTCTGCGCCGCCCTCTGAAACGATTTTTTCAATATCGTAAAGCAAATCCCATATATCAGGCTCTATGAAAAAGCAGCTCGTTCCCTGCTTTTTCACCGCATAGGCAAAAGCGTCAAGACGTATTACCGCAGCCCCTCTGCGGCACATTTCCCTAAGGGTATCGGCAATAAATTTTTTTGTTTTTTCCTTTGTGATATCAAGGTCTATCTGTTCCTCACAGAATGTGCACCAAATCTTTTCAACCGTACCGTCGGCAAACCTTGCTTCAATGTACGGCGCACGGGGCTTGCGCTTGTAAATGATGTCCGTCTGACGGACGGTAGGCTCGCCATTGTCCCAGAAATCCTTGTATCTGATGAAAAAGTCCTTGTATTCGGAATCATCCTTTTTTTCAAGGAAATCCTTATAATATTCCGAGCTTGCGGAAATATGGTTCACCATAAAATCAAACATCAGATAATATTCTTTTCCGAGAGCCTCGATATCCTCAAATGTGCCGAATTTTTCGTCCACAACATCATACCGCATGGGCGCAAAGCCACGGTCGGCGGAGGACGGGAAAAAGGGAAGTATATGCACTCCGCCGACGGCTTTTTTATAATGCCTGTCAAGAATTTTGTGCAGCTCGGAGATGTTTTTTCCCATACTGTCCGCATAAGTTATAAGCATAATTTTATTATCAAGCTTCATGATCTTTCTCCCTTGTTATCATTGAATTAAGGAAGCACTTATTAATGCATTCCCTAAAAATGTATCGTTTGTTAAATGACGATTTGGCGAGGTTTTCTCCCCGACTAAGGCGAGGAGAAAACCTTTGATCGGCAATTTTTTAACCCTTAACTGCACCGTTTGCAACGCCGCCGATGATCTGCTTCTGACATACGATATAGAAAATAACTATAGGCAGCAGTGCAAGCAGATAAGAGGCAAAAGCAAGGTTGTAGTTAGTGCCGAACTGTGTCTGAAAATTAAGCTGCGCAAGAGGCAGAGTTGTGTTTTGCGTGCCAGACATAATTACCAGCGGAGTCATTACATCGTTCCATGTTCCGAGAGCGGTAAGCACCGCAACCGTTGCGTGCATAGGCTTCATCATAGGAAAAATTATCGTCCAGTATGTCCGCCATGCGGAAGCCCCGTCCATATCCGCAGCCTCCTCCATTGCAAAGGGAACGTTTTTCATATATCCGCTGTAAAGCATAACATTCATGGGCATATAGAAAACCGTGTAGAGAATGATAACTCCAAGCATATTGTCAATACCGAGATTTGCGGTCTGCTTTACAAGAGGCATCATAAGTATGGCAAAGGGTACGAACATACCGCTGACAAT
>CAMWLD010000106.1 GCA_947175005.1 uncultured Ruminococcus sp.
GGGCTTCTACTGTAAAGCATTGGGTAAATTGGATATTAGGACTTGTTAATGAATAGGCTTTATAAACCTAATTTTATATGCCATTGAAAGAGGGAAATTATATGTCTGAAAAAAAGAATGATAAAAAACCTATTATCCAATCAAGTGGATATAACGGCAGTGAACCCACACGTGTATGTCCTCATTGCAAAAAGGAAAAGCCATTGAGTGAATTTGGTTTCAGAAAAATGGGGAATGGCACTATACGAAATCAAACGTGGTGCAAGAAGTGTAGGTAAATGTTAGAAAAGACAATCAAAAAATGGCAGCCTGATGACTTCAACCTTGAAATGACAACTCATTGGTCATTTCCTGCTCACGGCGATTGGGCAACCCATAACTCCAAATACCGTGGAAACTGGTCTCCGTATATTCCGAGAAACCTTATTTTGCGATACTCGCAGGAGGGTGATATGCTTCTTGACCAATTTGCAGGCGGGGGTACGACACTTATTGAAGCAAAGCTGCTTAACAGGAATATTATCGGTGTTGATATTAACCCGCAGGCAGTAGAACTTTGCAGACAGGCGGTTGATTTTAAATTTTCGCCTTGCGGAAATGTATATATACGTCAGGGCAATGCTCAGAACCTGTCATTTATTAATAATGACAGTATTGATTTTATTGCCACGCATCCGCCATACGCAAACATAATCAAGTACAGTAGCGGTTTAGAGGGCGATTTATCATTGCTTAATGTAAAGGATTTTCTTGAAGCAATGAAGCCTGTTGCTGCAGAATGTTACCGTGTACTGAAAAAAGATAAATTCTGCGCTGTTCTTATGGGAGATACAAGGCAAAAGGGCTGTATGATACCAATGAGTTTTGATGTTATGAAAATCTTTCAAAATGTGGGCTTTACCTTAAAGGAAGTTATAATTAAGGAGCAACATAATTGCAAGGCTACAGGATATTGGAAAATAAACAGCATTAAGTACAATTTTTTGTTGATTGCTCACGAATATTTGTTTGTTTTCAGAAAATGAATGTTTTGCAGTTTTGCTGCAGAACATCTTTTTTTGTTTGCCGCAAAGAGCAAGTATATTATACAAACAGTGTTCAGTTTCTTAAATGAATAAAATGTAACATTATATGAAAAAATGTTAACGCACTAAAGAACTGTTCAAAATTGACGATATATAGTATATAAATCAAGGTGCAATATATCGGCAGACTTAAAAATTACAATAGAAACGGGAGCGTGTTACAAAATGAAGATAATAGCCAACAATTATATGAGCTCTGTCAATCCGTCTGCGGGCGAGACCTTGCCGGGAGCAGCGGACATGGATAAAAACGAGTCGGGAGCAAAGCCTGCAGGAAAAACCGATACTTTTACCATATCGGTTGGAGGAAAGGAATTCACGGCACGAAAAAAGGAATCGGATTCGGCAATGTTTTCAGCAGAGATCGTTTCCGATCTTGATGAATTCAGAAGTGCGATAAAATCAATGGGCAATCTGGAAGTGAACTGGAACGCCGTGGTTGACCCTTACGGAACATTTGCGGGCGCAGCACGGGTGGAAGCGATTTATAATCAGTATCAAGATCCCGATTCACCAAAAAATGCAGCGGAAAGGGATAAACTTGTCGACCGGTATGTGCAGCAGAAGCTGGACAGCCTTATCGAAAAGAAAAAGGCTTACAATGCTTCCCGTCCCGAAAATTACTATGCAATAGAGGCGGAGGAATACAAGACCGCCTATAATGCCTATCATTCTGCGGACGGCAAGCAGCTTGAAAGCAAAATGACCGGGGACTTCAAAAAGGCATACAGCATTTACAAGAGCATTCTGGACGGAGGGAAAACCTCTCTTGATGATGAGGAATTTCTTATGCTGTACAACAACACCATGTATCGGGGTGCAAAAGGCGAATACTACCGCAGGCTGGAAGAAATGTACAACAAATAAGCCATAGAGCATTTTTCGGCCTCTTATGAAAAGGAGGAACACCCATGCTTGAAGAACAAACCCTGCTCACAGGCACACCGAAAGAAAAGGTTATACAGTGCCTTAAAAAGGCAGGCTGGTATGAGGGAAGAAAGACCGATATTACCGAAGTGGAAAGCTATTACAGCGGCAAAGGGATAACCCTTACCGAATCGCAGAAGGATATTTTCCGTGAATTTTACGGCTTGGCGGAGGCATGGTTTTTCGATAAGAAGGGCAGCATAAAAAATCAGGCATGTGATTTTTTATTCCATATTATTCCCGAAGACTACTATAGCGGCTATTATAGTTATTATGATCTGGAAAAGCTTGAACAGGAAGCCGGTGAACGCCCTATATCTATCGGTGAAATTGGATATCACTATCCCTCAAGTATATTTCTCTCCTGCAACGGCAGGCTGTGGGAAATAACGAGCTATGACGATTTCATTCAGTCATATGATGATATGATAAGCCTTATCAAATATACAGGGGTGTTCGACCGCCACGATTGGAACAGCGTTAGAATGCGGCAGCATGAATAAAAATAAAACATTTTTTGTCGATCCGCCTTTGCTCTTTGGCAGGGGCGTTTTGCATTTTACGGCAAAATTGTAAAATACTTGCAATTCCCCCGAAAATGTGCTATAATAAAAATCACGATCTCATTTAAAAAGAAGGTTTTGGAAAATGGCACAGACAAGAGACGAGGAACTGGGGAATGCGCCCATACCCTCCTTGGTGGTAAAGCTTGCGCTGCCTGCAATTACGGCGCAGATAATAAATTTGCTGTACAATATCATTGACCGTGTTTACATCGGGCATATACCCGAGGCGGGGGACAAGGCGCTGACGGGGGTGGGGGTAACGTTCCCAATAATTTTGCTGATCTCCGCTTTTTCCCAGCTGGTGGGAGCGGGAGGCGCGCCGCTGGCTGCAATAAGCCTTGGAAAGGGCGAACGGGAGCGGGCGCAGAAAATGCTGCGGACGGCTTTTTTCAGCCTGCTGTGCATTTCGGCGATACTCACCTGTGTGCTGCAAATTATCAAGCACCCTGTTTTAATGGCGTTCGGGGCAAGCGAGGACACGGTGGGATATGGGGAGAGCTATCTTTTTATCTACCTTTGGGGGACTGTGTTCGTGCAGATGTCCTTGGGACTGAATCCGTTCATCACCTGTCAGGGGCGGTCGGGGACGGCTATGCTGACGGTGCTTATCGGGGCTGTTCTGAACATTATCTTAGACCCCGTTTTCATATTCGTTCTTGGAATGGGCGTGCGGGGGGCTGCCCTTGCAACGGTCATTTCCCAGGCGGCAAGCGCTGTGTGGACGGTAAGCTTTTTGCGCTCCGACAAAAGCGGGATACGATTATCCTTCGGGAAGCCTTACATTGACCTTGCTTTGCTGGGGAGCATATGCGCGCTGGGCGTTTCGCCTTTTATAATGCAGTTCACCGAGTGCCTTATAAATGTGGTGTTCAACAGCGGACTTAAAAAATACGGCGGCGATCTGTATGTGGGTTCAATGACCATTATGCAAAGCGTAATGCAGCTGCTGACGGTGCTGAGCGCAGGGTTCAATCAAGGGGTGCAGCCCATAATCAGCTTTAACTACGGGGCGAAAAAGCCCGAGCGGGTGCGGGCTGCTTATAGGATATGCTTTGTGACGTCCATTTCGGTAATGGGCATTCTCACTTGCCTTGTAATGACATTCCCCAGGGCGTTCGGTGGAATATTCACAGATGAAGCGGCTCTGCTTGACGCTGTTTGCGAATTTATGCCCATGTTCGTTTGCGGTATGACAATTTTCGGTATACAGAATGCTGCCCAGTGCGCTTTTGTGGGACTTGGGCAGGCGAAAATTTCTCTGTTTCTTGCGTGTCTGCGAAAGGTGATACTGCTTATTCCTTTGGCGCTGATACTGCCGAGGTTCATGGGCGTTCGGGGGATTTACCTTGCCGAACCAGTTTCCGATATTACCTCCGCTCTTACGGCGGGGACGCTGTTTTTACTGAATATTAACAAGATACTGCAAACGGACGGAGGGGCAAAACGCCGCAGCTAAGAGTTGTATAAGGTTAGTCCGCAAAGGGCTTTCGGGAAACGTATTATTACAGCAATGGCAGTGATATTTCCGTCACTCTCATAAGCTCCTTAAACCCCAGCTTTTCCGCTAATTTGCGGGAGGCGATATTATCCGAAGCAGCCGACCACAGGGGGATTGTCCCTTTTGACAGCAGGGAACTTATAAGCGCCGCGCAGACCTCATAAGCAAGTCCCTGCCTGCGAAATTCGGGCAGGGTGTTTATGCCGATCTCTGCAAAATCCATTTTGACGGTGAGATTTTCACCGCAATCATTCTCACCAAAATGTTCTCCCGAAACAGGTAAATCGGGACTGTCGGTGGCGGCGGCTATTTTGCCGTTTCTGTATATACCGAAGCAGCGCCCCTTTTGCACTATCTCCGAAAAATATCCATGCAGCCATTCGACTTCACCGCAGCCCGGATTGCAGGACTTGAAAAAGTCAAGATAATCGGGGTAATCCTTTTCGGTAAGCATAACAGCATTGTTGCTGTGCGCTTCATTGCCGTTATAATAATATTTCACTTTAGTACCTCCCGCTGCAATTGCTTGCTCTATCCCGTTTCCCTCAAAAATTTGCAGAAAGCCTTCGCCTCTTTGTGAATAGGAAATGATGTATTTCCCGTCCCTGTGAAAAATAAGTATGTCAACGGGCCCCCCATAGCCTTTCAGCGGCTTGTCAAGCAAGGAATTGCGGACGAAAAGGGGAGTGTCGGAGGTAAAAAAATTCTCCGTGGAAATGCCCGCCAGCGTCGAATAATATTCAATTGTTTTATTAAGAAGTTCCATAAAATGCACCTAAAAAAGCGGCAGTCGGGAAAACCCCGGCTGCCGCAGAATTAACGGAATATTTAGAAGCTTAAGACTTACGCCTTGCCAATGGAGCCGAATATCTCCATTTTCTCCTTAACCTTGTCCTTGATAGCGTCAAAGCCGGGTGCAAGGAGCTTTCTGGGGTCGAAGCCCTTGCCCTGCTGATCCTTGCCTGCCTCAATGTACTTTCTTGTAGCCTCCTGGAATACCAGCTGGCACTCGGTGTTTACATTGATCTTGGCAACGCCCAGGGAAATAGCTTTCTTTATCATATCGTCGGGAATGCCCGTGCCGCCGTGGAGAACCAGGGGCATATCGCCTGTCTTGGCCTTGATAGACTCCAGCACGTCAAAGCGCAGACCTGCCCAGTTCTCGGGATATTTGCCGTGGATATTTCCGATACCTGCCGCAAGCATGGTAACGCCCAGATCTGCTACAGCCTTGCACTCGTTGGGATCGGCGCACTCGCCCATGCCAACAACGCCGTCCTCTTCGCCGCCGATAGAGCCGACCTCTGCCTCCAGGGAAAGACCCAGAACATCGCAGGTGTTGACCAGTGCGGTAGTCTTTGCAATGTTCTCATCAATGGGATAATGAGAGCCGTCAAACATGATAGACGAGAAGCCTGCGTTAATGCACGCCTTTGCGCCCTCGAAAGAGCCGTGGTCAAGGTGCAGCGCAACAGGAACTGTGATATCCAGTGCGTCCAGCATACCGTTTACCATGCCCACAACAGTGCCGTAGCCGCACATATATTTGCCCGCGCCCTCGGAAACGCCCAGTATTACAGGGGATTTCTGCTCCTGTGCGGTGAGCAGGATAGCCTTTGTCCACTCTAAGTTGTTGATGTTGAACTGACCAACGGCGTATTTGCCGTCTCTTGCTTTGGTAAGCATATCCTTTGCGGAAACAAGTCTTGACATTTTTTTCTACCTCCAAAATTTTCACTTTGCAGCTTATGGAAAAATATCCATTTTCTGCCCTACTTATATTATACTCCTTTTTTTCGGGAATTGCAATAGGCATTTTCCAAAATTATTGAAATCTTTCAAATAAATTTAAATGCAACCTTATCCAAGCCGTTTTGCAGCCTCTTCCACCTTAGCATAAATCTCCGCCTCGTCAAACTGTGTCAGATGACCGTTTTCCAAAAGTATCCTGCCGTCCACCATAACAGTGTCCACCTCGCTGCCGTTGGCGGAATAAACCAGCGCCGCAGTCAAATTAACTCTCGGGTAAAATTCGGGGCGCAGCAGGTCAAGGAGGACAATATCCGCTTTCTTTCCCTCTGCAATTTCCCCCGTGTCCGAAAATCCCAGTGCCTTAGCGCCGTTCACCGTAGCGAATTTCAGCACCTCACGGGCAGCGCACACCGTAGGCACGGCGGTCTCTCCCTTTGGCAGCAGTGCGGCAAAGTTCATATCCGAGAACATATTAAGGTTATTGTTGGAGGCCTGACTGTCTGTACCAATGCAAACGTTTATACCCTTTTCCACCATTCTCGGCACAGGTGCTGTGCCGTTTGCAAGCTTCAGGTTGCTCTTGGGGTTATGCAGCACGCTCACGCCCTTTTTCGCCATAATGTCCATATCCCCCTCGGAAACGTGGACGCAGTGGGCGGCGGCGGTGGGCACATCAAAAAATCCCATATCGTCAAGATATTCCACGGGAGATTTCCCATGCTCTTTATAGCAGTTCTGCACCTCGCCTGCGCTTTCTGAAAGGTGGATATGGAATTGCTGATCTGTGTCCTTTGCGGTTTGCAGCAGATATTCCAGATAATCCTGTCCGCAGGTGTAAATGGCATGAGGCCCCAGTTTGAATTTTATCCTTGGATTATCCTTAAACCGGTCACGCTCCTCCATATGCTCCTGCAGACGGCGAAGCCCGCCCTCGTCCTTGCGGTCGCTTCCCACAAGACCCCTTGTCATGACCGCTTTAAGCCCCATTTTATCGGCGGCGGCGCTGTCCATGCCGGGGAAGATGTGCATATTCATAAAGCAGGTCGTGCCTGTTTTGAGCATTTCCATGCAAGAGAGCATAGCTCCCCAATATGCTTCCTCGGGGTGCATAATGTCCTCGCGGGGCATAATGCTTTTAAAGAGCCATTCGTCAAAGGAAAGGTCGTCCGCCAGATTGCGGAATACGGACATATATGAGTGGGTATGGCTGTTTATAAGTCCGGGTATTGCCAGCTTATCGCTGCCGTCTATGGTTTTATCGGGTACAAAGCCCTCGGGGGCGGCGTTTATCCCTGCGATATATTCGCCTTTTACATATATGTCGGCTGTTTTTACTTCGCTGCCGATAAGGGCGTTGACGTTTTTGATGAGTATGTTCATATATTTGACCTCCTTTGTTTTTTGAGGGAGCTTTGGCTCACTGTGTTATTTTTATTTGTTTTGGATTTTGATTTGCTTTGTTTGCGCCTGTCAGCGACTTCGCCCTTACGGGCGGCAGCATGAAATGTGTGACCTGCGTCACACATTTCTATGCTGCACCGCCGCCCGACATAAGTTTGTTTGAAGCTGTGACATTGCTTGTATGACGTTAGTTTTTTTGCCCCCTTTTCTTGTCGTCGGGCGGCGGTTTGCGTGGGGTGATTATTGAATTGCGTTTTGTATGGCGGTTGTTAGAGGGGGCTCCAC
>CAMWLD010000107.1 GCA_947175005.1 uncultured Ruminococcus sp.
GCAGCTTTATCATTGGAAAATGGTCTTCACGCAGGTTAACGACAAATTCTTCAAAGGTCAAATCCCAGCCTCTTGCGCCTCCTGCGTAAAAGTCTCTTGCGCCCTCGATTACGAGTTTGCACAGCAGGTCTTTAGCTTTGTACATATCCTCGGTGTAAACCTTTGAATCTCTGTGTCCTGTAAAAAATACTTTTTTCATAATAAATCACCTTTCAAAAAAATATAGTATATATTTATTTTAGGACAAATAGTCCTATTTGTCAATAGAATTATTATATTTAAGTTATAATAATTTTAGGTGATATTGTTATGAAACTTCGTATAAGAGACTTGCGTGAGGATAGAGATTTAACTCAAAAGCAAATTGCAGAATACCTTATGTGCGACCAATCGCTTTATTCAAAATATGAGCGCGGTGAGCGTGAAGTACCGCTTAATATTATAATCAAGCTTGCAGATTTCTACAATGTTAATATTGATTATCTTGTCGGGCGAAGCAGCGTTTCAAAGCGGCTCAAATAAAAAATCAGAAAATATTTCTTAAATTTGGAGTAACCAGTTTTGAGATTACAGAGGAAATAAGACAAGAGAATTTTTCTATTATACTAACCGCCGCTGCAAAATAGCCATGAGCAGCGGCGGTTAATATATACTGTCAGCTAAGTAACGAATTTCCATGCCCATGAATATAATACCGTAGGTGCAAATTCAATGAAAAGGAGAGTTCTCTCATGGGCATTTTAACATCAAATAAATATATAAGCTCCACCACCGTGGAATGCGGCGGTGAATTTCAGGTAACACTTGCCTTGAGCGCAGCCCCCGACCTTGCCAATGTTCCTGCGGATATGGCTTTGCTGATCGACGTCTCGAATTCCGTATCGGGCGCACCTCTGACGGAAATAAAGGCGTCGGCAACAAGGTTTCTGAATGTTTTATCCGACAGGCTGGCAACAGGGGACTCGGGTCTGTACTGCTGCGGCAACCGCGCCGCCGTTGTCACCTATGCGACCGACGGAACAGTGGTACAGGATCTGACCGACGACCCTGCGCTGCTGCAAGCGGCTGTTGACTCCCTGACCGCAGGGGGCAACTCCAACCTTTCCGCAGGCATAACCGCAGCAGCGGATATGCTCAACGACGGCAACACAGGCAACCGCAAGGTAATGTTCATCTTCACCGACGGGCGGTACAATGCAGGCGCAGACCCTGCCGCAGCTGTACAGAGCGCAAAGGACGCAGGCATAATCCTGTACTTTATCGCAGTGCGTTCTTCCGAAGCCGCCGACCTGGAGGCAATAGACAACTGGGCAACATCTCCGTCCTCCGCCTATGTTATCACCGATTTTGACACCGCCGACGGCACTTTTGACAATTTCCTCACCAATCTCGGCAACAACGGGCTGATAACAGGCTCTACAAACATTGCCGTTACCGAGGAAGTAAGCTCCGATTTTACCATTCTGAGCGCCTCCGCTCCCACAATGGGAACAGTCACGGTAACAGGGCAGCAGACCCTTACATGGAACATACCCTCTCTCGGCACGGACGAATGGCAGGGTGCGGCTCTGACCTTCACCGTGCGCCACACGGGCAACCGTTCGGGCGAGCGTGAGGTTGACGCTTCTATCGCCTTTACCGATACCGAAAGCAATGAGGCCACCTTCAACAATCCCGTTATAATGGTGGACTGCGGGCAGATAGTCTATCCCGAGCCTTGTCCCGAGCCTGTGGACGTAGTTTCCGAGGCCTGCGAAGAGCTTATAACCGTTGACGCAGGCACATTGTCCCTGGGGCTTATGGGGCGCATTGCGCAGGTAAGCGTAACGCTGGCGAATGTGTGCCCGGGAGTGCGTGTGGCACTGGCAGTGGTCCTCACCGAAATGGACGACGAAGGAACCGAGCTGCAAAGGGGAATGCGTACCCTTACCATACCCGCCCACAATTTTGACGGCTGTCGGGATATAAGAGTGGAGTGCATCAACTTTGTACTTCCCGAGGACACCGACGACACCGCCGCCTCCGCCTGCGGACAGAGAATGTTCAGAACGAGAGTTTATGCGAATGTCATCGACTCGGGCGTTCTCTGCTGCAATCAGGAAACACCGGAGCAGTAATCCTCTTTCTTGCATAATTTTACCCTCAATGCCGTAACATTGAGGGTAATTTTTTTAAGGAAGATAAACGCCTTTCATCTTCTTATGTTGTTCATTTCGGTATAATCGGAGATACCGTCCCCGTCGGTGTCAGCCCTTGCAGGGTCGCACAGTATGGGAACCACTTTCACCTTAGCGAAAAAGTCCGGGGATATTGCGCCCGACTTGTAAAACCGTTCCATTACCTTTTCGCAGCCCATACGCCTCATGTATTCGTTAAATCCCGGCAGAGAAACATTGCCGTTTTTATCTACCGTAAGCAGCGCCCTGCCGTCCTTGTCCTCTGCGTCAAGCTCTATCTCTTCAATATCCGGCAGACCGTCCTCGTCATAATCCGCCTCGCTGTTTACGGAAAAGCCCTTTATATCCGGAGTCAGCATTGTAAGCCCGTGAGAATAAAGAATGCAGCCGTTTTCATTATCTATGCTGTCAAACCACGCCGCCATATCAATAATGCAGTATATCCCGCATTCATCTGTACGGGCATAGACCCTCCCCGCCTCCTCATCGTGAAAGGTTTCTATAGGCAGCAGCATATTTCCGTAACACACCTTAAAAACATTAAATCTTTTTATGCCCCGAAGTTCGGGAGACGAATAGGTTTTTTCACTGTTTTTCGCTTCTTCCTTAATGTCGAAATTCAGTATTATTTCATCTATCTTCAGTTCCTCGGGGTAATCAATTTCAACCCCTCTTCCTAAAACGCAGTCATTGTTCATAGAGTATGTATATCCGCTGAAAGAGGCTCTGAGATTTTCCTTTGCCACCCCCGCAGCCGTTATATCCACCGAGAACCGATGGGGATTGCCTGCCGTGTTGATATTATAAAAAAGCTGCCAATAGTCCGCAGGAACATTTTGAGCAAAGGTCCGCTCATTGTCGGGAACTCCGTTTGTTGCGGGATTTAAAGGGTCAAGGCCCAGTGTTATTTCATCCTTATCCGAAACGCTGTCCCCGTCTGTATCTTCTTCTAAAGGGTCTGTCCCGTAGGTGCGCACCTCCTCACCGTCGGTAAGCCCGTCCCTGTCGCTGTCTTCATCCCACGGGTCTGTTCCCAAAGAATATTCCTCAAGATTTGTAAGCCCGTCCCCGTCCCTATCTCTATCGCCGTCCGCAATCCCGTCTTTATAGGTAATTTTCAGGATAGGACTGGTATTAAGGTGATAAACCTCGAAGCCGTCGGGCAGCCCGTCCCCGTCCGTATCGGCATTATACGGGTCTGTGTAATATTGCCTGACCTCGTCAATATCTAAAATGTCGTCCTCATCGGAATCCAGATAATACACAATGTCTTTATAATGGTTTGCCGCCAATACAACATCGGATTCGCCGCATTTTTCCCCAAAGGTTTGCTTTACCTTAAAATACAATACTACAGGATCATTTTTCTCGGTGTAATAGGTGCAACTGCGGCTGTTTTTTGACACGGTCTTTATCAAGGAAAAATCCTTGCCGTTGGTAGACATATATATCTCAAAAGTCCCCCCTCGGGTATCGGTAGTCCACCTTATCCGAACACTGTCAACGCTGCGAAAATATGCCTCCGCCGTGAGCTTGATATCCCCGCCCTTTTCGGAAACAGCGGCTTTGTCTGATGATGTATCCGAAGAATTTTCTTTTGCATATGCGGCAGACCCTCCCGTAAGACAAAGGGCTATAACTCCCGCCGACAAAATTGTTCCTGCCTTTTTAAATAAGTTCCTGTTCAATGTGATCCTCCTTATGGTCTTAATTCTGACTTTTAAATACTATCTCCGCCCTGTCCTCCACACGAAATGCCGAGAAATACTTTTCCTCCAGAGGAATCCAGCGGTTTTTGAATGCCTCCGCCCGTTCACTGCCGCACCGTGCTATTATCCGTTTCATTTGCTCGTCACTGTCAACGGTGAGAAAGATATGGGTATCGTAATACTCCCACAGCTCCGGGTGACAGCAGTAAGAGCCCTCCACCGCACAGAACTTTCCCCTCTTTACCGTCACCTGCTCCGAAAGGGACATGGTTTTGCAGTCAAAGGGTCGGTAGGTAATGACATCTTCTCCCGATTTTAAAGGGATAAGCACCTCACGGGCAAATCTCTCCCTGTCCGCATTGCCGCCGGGTGTGTTCAGCCTTTCTGGGGTACGCTGATGTGCTTGCAGGAAAAAGTCGTCCATTTGAAACACTGTCCAGCCTTTCTGTTTCAGCATTTCTGCCAGCGTGCTTTTACCTGCGCCGCAGCGGCCGTCTATTGCGGCGATAAAGGGAGATGAGGCGGATTTTTCTGCGAGGGAGGATATTTTTTGTATAAGGTCTTGCATGGGTTGTACTCCTTGGTTGGTGGATTTTACTGCTTGATGTATTTTCGAGGATTTGGTAATTGCGGGGGATAACGTTTGCCGTTGCATATTTCGCCCTTACGGGCGGCAGCATGAACGCACGGCATTCGCCGCACGTTCTATGCTGCACCGCCGCCCGACGTGGGGTTGCTCTGTTATTGTGACATTGCTTGTATAACGTTAATTTACTTGACCCCTTTTCTGGACGTCGGGCGGCGGTTTTCGGGGGTACTTTTGAAATGCGTTTTGTATAGCGGCTGTTAGAGGGGGCGCCGCCCCCCGCCCCCCGCTATGGCTGTTTTGCAAAAACACATTGCCTCAGACCCCGCCAAAGGCTCCGCCCTTGGAACCCGAGTGGAGCTACTGCTCTTATTTGCATTGCGATACACACAAAACCTTAAAAACTTTAGCCTCTATAGCCTCTATCCCTCTTACCTCCGGCTTCCAGCAGCAAAGCCGCAAGGTGATTTTCCCTGCGGCTTTGAATGTGTATATTTGATGATCAAAGCTATTATCTCGTTGCATTGAGCTTGAACTCGGCTACAAGATCCTTGAGCATACGTGCCTGTCCGGAAAGCTCCTCGGAAGCTGCCGCAGACTCCTCGGATGTTGCAGAGTTGGTCTGTACAACGCCCGAGATCTGATTGATACCCACGGTGATCTGAGAAATGGAATCCGCTGCGTCCTTGGATGCGCCCGAGATCTTCTCGCTGATCTTTGCAACCTCTTCAGTTGCAGTGGATACTTCGTCCATCATATTAGCAACCTCTTCCACAAGGCTGTTGCCCTTGTCGATAGCGGTAACGGTTGCCTCGATAAGCGTTGTGGTGTTCTTTGCAGCCTCTGCACTCTTGCCCGCAAGGTTTCTTACCTCGTCGGCTACTACTGCGAAGCCCTTTCCTGCCGCACCCGCTCTTGCTGCCTCTACAGCTGCGTTAAGAGCAAGGATATTGGTCTGGAATGCGATATCTTCGATAGTCTTGATGATCTTCTGAGTCTCGTTGGAGGAATTGGAAATGTCGTTCATTGCGTTTACAAGCGCCTTCATCTTTGCGGAAGCCTGCATCATTTCCTCGCCTGCTATATTGGTCTTGCTGCTTGCCTCTGCGGAATCCTTGGCGTTGGTATTGATCTTGCCGGAGATCTCGTTAATGGTAGCTGCCAGCTCCTCAACACTGGAAGCCTGCTCGGTAGCACCCTGGCTGAGAGCCTGTGCACCGCAGGATACCTGATCCGAACCTGCCGCAACCTGATCGGAAGCGTTGTTTATCTTAGACATAGTAACGTTGAACTTGGAGATAAACGCTCTCATAGCGTTGAGTATGTTGTTAAGATCGCCCACATAAAGTGTATCGTCCTTGCTCTTGATACGCAGGTTGCCCTTGGAAACCTCTGTGAGGATATTGTCGATATCGTGGATAACATTGCTGAGTATTCTGCTCATCTCACGCATGGAATCAGCCATCTCACCAAGCTCATCCTTGGACTCGTATTCGATCTTGCTTGTGAAGTCGCCTCTGGAAATAGCGTGAGTCGCCTTTGCCATCTCCTGGATACCGCTTACCAGCATCTTTGTTATGTAAAGAGAAAGACCGATTGCGATAACTGCGGAAACAACACCGAGTACAACGCAGAAAATCTCCGTTGAGGTAATGTTCTTTTCGCCCTCTTCATAATAATAGTCCGCTCTGCCGTTGGCATATTCCTCTGCCTCTGCCACCAGCGACGACAGGCTGACGAAGTTGGGCATTACGTCCGATTCAAACTTCTCGTAAGCCTCTTGATCCTGATTATTAAGAGCAAGCTCGGCTATCTCGTCCATATCGCCGTCTATATCCTTTATAGTAGCCTCTATTTCGGATATGATGTTCTTATCCAGTCTTGAATTTTCTCTGATAAAGTCAAGCTCCGACTGAGCCGAGGTCATACACTCTTCACACTTGGTCAGTCTTTCCTTGGTAAGGTCCAGATCGTTAGTCAGTATGGAGACCAGCATATGCTTTGCGCCCTCATGTACATACTTTTCCATTGTCAGCGTTGCCTGCTCGTTCATGTAAGGCTCATCGTAGAACTGCTTCAGATTTTCTCCTACTCTGTTCATGGACAGGATCGAGAATATGATGATCACTACCATAAGAACAAGCACAAACCCGAACGAAACAAACAGTTTTTTTGCTACACTTAAATTCTTCATTTTGTGTATTGCTCCTTTCATCTCTTGCCAAATATACACATTATTTGACATACTACTTGTATTATTATATAATAAAAATATGAACATTTCAGCGTTATTTTTTGCATAAATTATAAATTTTGTTAAATTTTTGAAAATTACGTCGAAAAATAACCCTTTGTATAATCCTTGATTTTTCTTATTACATATAGTATAAATCCCGAAAAATAGCCATTTTGGAAATGTCATAAATTGGAATAAAATTTGACATTTAATTAAGTTGATAATTGGAATTTTTTCCTAATCTCAAAAATTGCATTATACACAATTGCAAATGCGTGGGTGTTGCAAAAGTAAATTTTACAAAAAATTCACATTTTGGTGCAGCTGTGCAGTTTGGCAAGTGGCTGGTTCCAGTCGGCGGACGATTTCGGCGACACGCCGACATAATTATATATGTGGAATTTCTCAAATTTAAAACCAAGGACATATAAAAATGCTCAAACGCCGCGTGGCTTTGTTCCCCTCATACGCCGGGGAGTGGCTTTTTTCTCTTACGTGCCGTAAATCGGTTTTTTTCCTATCACGCCATGAATCGGCTTTGTTCCCCTACCACGCCATGAATCGGCTTTGTTCTCCTACCACGCCGGGGAACTGCTTTGTGTTAATGCGAATAAATTGTTGAAATGCGTTTATTTGTTGGCAAATGTGAGTTGCCTGATAAATGAAATGTGACTTTGTTTGTGAGATGCTTGACATTGCAAACGACTGTAAGTTGCCGTCCAAAGGGACAACCTCCC
>CAMWLD010000108.1 GCA_947175005.1 uncultured Ruminococcus sp.
CCTTCGGTCTCGTCGCACCGCAGGCTTTCCCCCACCACCAGAAAGACTGCTTCATCATTGCCGGCGATATTTTTATAATGCCTTGCGATGTCCTCCCATTCGGGGATTTTTCCGGCAAATTCCGGGGGCATTTCATAGTCCTCTTCCGCCTCTTCAATAATCCAGTTATTATCCCTTGCCCAGTCCAGGAATTTATCAAAATTTTTCATAATCAACCGCTCCTTTTTTCAGCTTATGAAATAATAAAATCATACGTCATAACTCCTGTGTCAAACTCCTCTTTCAGATGAACAAATTCATTGCCGTAAACCCCGTATTCACAGGCAACGGTGATCGTCTTTGTTTCTTCGTTATAATCAAGAATGTATTTATCCTGCGCAAGGCACCTATTGGAAAAATAAGTCTCGTCGATCCTTCCGATCTTCACTGCCTTAAAACCTTTAAGGCGGTAAAGATTGATATATGTAAGTTTACTTTGAGGGTCTCCCGCAATATGGTCGTTACGCTCGGAAAGCAATACGACCGTCCCGTCGGAAAGAGTCTCGGAAAAATTATAGGGCGGGTCTTTTATTCCCGAATGAATAAGGTCACCTATTTCAAATATCGAAAATATCAGCATTATCACCGATAAAACCGCAGCGGCAATGAACATATCCGTTTTTCCCCTTTCGGACTGCGTATCAAAAGATAGAACGCTTCGCCGAAAAACAGGGAATTAGCCAAGTGCAAAAATATATACGGAAAGAAAAAGCGGTCAAGAATATAGAGCGTTCCGCCGTTTGCCATAAGATAGCAATAAATACTCGAAAATAAGATGTACAGAATCGTTATAACAATGCTGTCGCTTCTGCCGAGCACTTTTTTGAATTTATTCATAATGCCCCTCCAGCTCCCATTCCTCGTCAATGACTCTTTTGAGTTCATCGAAAAGAGCAAGATAGCTGCTTTTTATTTTGTCGATCGCCTTTAAAGCGTCCTCATTGCTGTAGGTGTGGGCAAGAATATTTCTCGTGTCCAGCAGAGCAAGCCAATTTTCCTCATCATTTATCATTCCGCATTGATAAGCAAGTTTGATTATGCCCCTCGGAGAACCGGACCGGCTCCCCTCCCTCCCGTTATATTCAAGAACAGCCTTTATAAGCTTCCACGACTGCTCAAAGCATATTTCAAAAAGCCCTGTTATCCCCGTTTGCTCCACTATGGTGTAGGGCGGACGGAGTTTTGCGCCCTCATGCAGATTGTCCAGCGCTTTTGTAAAATTATCATATTTTCTCATAAACGATCACCCCGTCCCTCTTTATTTCGCTTTCAAGCTCATGGGAAATTCCGCTGTCAAGGTCAACAATATCAAACATCAGCAGCGTGCGGGCTTTTTCGTCCATATCCCAATAAAATCCGCTGAAATTGCCGCCGCTTACGGCTATGTCAATATCGCTGCGTTCGCCGTGAGTTCCCCTTGCCCTTGAGCCGAACAGAATGACTCTCTGCAAGCTGTGAACCTTTGCAAAAGCCACAATATCCTCATATGCATTCCGTGGAATGTTAAAGCTCATATCCATTTAAATGCACCTTCCTTCAGAGAGCTCACCGAAATACTTGTTTATGCCCCCTGCCCTTTATTCTTAAGCAAGCTTTCCTGCTGATTTTGAGGCATTTTGGAGACCACGTATGTATACGACCCGTCTATCATGCGGAAAATTTCCTCCTTGGGAATATCGCTCCGCAGCTTCACGGTGTTGAAATAAGGCTGCTGCACAGGCGGACAGTGATACCCTCTTGTCACATATTCGGGGTACAGTCCCCTGTAAAATTCTCCCGTGGGAATGTCGCCGTTAAAGGTCAGCATAGGCTCGCCATTTAAAGAAAATATCTGCGCAAATATCCGCTTCTTGACCTTGATGACCGTAACCTCCGCACCAAAGGGATAATCCTTGTATGCGCCGTTTTTGGTAAGGCAGTATTTTATAAGCTCGTCATTTGAAATGCAAATATCGCTGCCCATTATTATCACCCTTTCTAAAATGCAGAGCGCTGTACGAATCAATAAGCTTGGAAATAAAAGGAAAGTACTCTCCTGCGAAGCATACTTTCCGCACACCTATTTCAAGGCATACTCAAATATCTTTGCCTCGCCGCAATTCACAAAGCAGTCAAAATAAAGAATGCTGTCCTTTTGCGAAACATTTCTTACCACCCATTTATCCGAGTTAAGTACAGCCGATTTTTTTATACGGCAAACCTCCGAAAGATCTTCAAAACGGAATATGTAATAATACCCTCTTTTTTCCCCTATTATGAACGTATCCTCGTCAATGCGGTAAGTCTCACATCTTGCACCGGGCATTTTTCCGATCTCCCTGCCGTCGGAAATATCAAGGATCATAAGCCCGAAGCCGTCCCGTTCACAGAATATCCGACTTCCGTTTTTCACGGTATATATCTTTGTGACCCTGCCCATTGTATTTTTCCAAATCTCGGTAAAATCGCTGCTGTCAAAGCAGTAAACTCCGCCCTCCCACCGTGAGGTAAAAAATCTGCTGCCGTCATGGGAAATTGCAATGCCATACTGTGAGTTATAAACGGTGCAAAGGGGGGTATATTCCTTTGTACGGCTGTTTTTGCGCATTTTCCTTTCAATACGCCGCTTTGTGTTATCCCGCATGAAAAAAACCATGCTTTCGGTTCCCTTTTCAACGTTGCAGGAATAAACGCTTTTTTCACAGCAGGGACATTCTTCTTCACGATAGTATGTGACTATATCATCATCCTCGTTTTCGACCCTTAATTCTCCGCATTGATAAAACAGCATATTATCACTCCAGCCCCGTGCCCTCGTCTATCCCCATCATAATGTTCATACACTGCACCGCCGCTCCCGAAGCGCCCTTGCCCAGATTGTCAAGGCGGGCAATAAGCAGCGCATGGTCGTCAGTGCCGTAAACGAATATCTCCAGCATATTCGTGTCCGCAAGGGCATTGGAGTAAAGCTCGTTTGCCTCGGGGCAGCCGTCCGCATTGAAGGGCATTACCTTAACAAATCTCTGCCCCTTATAATGCTCGCAGAACATCTCCCACATATCCTTGGGAGTTGCCTTTCTCGCCATAGTGCGCAGCTGAATGGGCACGGTAACAGTCATGCCGCTGTAAAAATCCGCCGTAACGGGGCAGAAAACGGGAGGATAGGAAAGCCCCGAAATTGCCATCATTTCCTTGATGTGCTTGTGAGTCCTGCCCATGGAGTACATTCTGACGCCGTCATAAGCCTTGTCACGGTTTTCGTCCTCATACCTTGCAATAAGCTTTTTGCCGCCGCCGCTGTAGCCCGATACCGCATGGCATACTACTGGGTGATAAGGGGCGATAATTCTCGACAAAACCATGGGGTACATCAAAGCGTTGAACCCGCTTGCATAACACCCCGGCACAGCAACTCTCGCCGAACCCTCTATCTTCTTCCGCAGCTCCTTTGATAATTCGGGAAACCCATACGCCCAGTCGGGATTTGTCCTGTGGGCAGTGGAAGCGTCTATTATCCGCACATTCCCCTCCGCCAGTGTTACCGCCTCTCTTGCCGCATCATCGGGCAGGCAAAGGAAAGTGAAATCCGAAGCATTTATAAGCTTTTTCCGCTCCGACGTGTCCTTGCGCTTTTCCTCGGAAATTTCCAGCAGCTCAATGTCGCTCCGCCCTGCAAATCTTTCTGCGATCTTCAGTCCCGTAGTGCCCTCTTTGCCGTCTATAAAAATTTTGTATGACATTTTTTTGAGCTCCTTTACTTAATCTTGTAAATCAAAATACGTTGAAACTTAGGGGATACCCTGTAGCTTTCAAATCTTCTGCCCTTTCATCATTCAAGATCGTATTGTCTAAGTATAGCTTTAAGCTGCTCCACCTGAACCGCCACAGCCTCTGGAGCGGGTCCGCCCTCGCTGCACCGCTGATTAACGCAGGTGTCAAGGCTGATTGCTTTATACACGTCCTCGTCAAACTTGTCGCAAAGCCGCTTGTATTCCTTTATGTCAAGCTCCTCTAAGGTCGTGCCAAGGTCAATGCACCGTGCAACCAGCGTGCCTGTGATCTTGTAGGCGTCTCTGAAAGGCAGACCTTTCTTTACCAGATAATCTGCGCAGTCGGTAGCGTTTATAAACCCCTTTGCCGCTGCCTTTCTCATGTTTTCTTTAAGCACCGTCATGGTCTTGAACATGGGCGTGAACGTGGTAATGCAAAGCTCCACCGTGTCGATTACGTCAAATATAGCCTCCTTGTCCTCCTGCATATCCTTGTTGTAGGCAAGGGGCAGATTTTTCATCATGGATAAAAGGGTCATAAGGTCGCCGTATACCCGTCCCGTTTTCCCCCTGATAAGCTCCGTAACATCGGGGTTTTTCTTCTGAGGCATAATGGACGAGCCTGTGGAATATGCGTCGTCCAGCTCCACAAATTTAAACTCCCAGCTGCACCACATAATTATCTCCTCGGAAAATCTCGAAAGGTGCATCATAAGTATAGACAAAGCCGAGGCAAGCTCTATGCAATAGTCCCTGTCGGAAACACCGTCCAGGCTGTTTGCCATAACGCCGCCCATATTAAGCAGCTCCGCCGTCCGCTTTCTGTTAATATTATAAGTAGTTCCCGCCAGCGCGCATGAGCCTAAGGGAGAATAGTCCATACGCTTTTTGCAGTCCTCAAGCCTCCCCAGGTCTCTTGTCAGCATCCACGCATACGCCATAATGTGATGAGCAAAGGTCACAGGCTGCGCCCGCTGCAAATGGGTGTACCCGGGCATTATTGTATCATAATGCTCCTGGGCAGTTGTGATTATCGCCTCTATAAGTTCAAAAATGATCTTCGACAGATCATTGCACTTGTCCTTCAGATACAGCCGCAGGTCAAGTGCAACCTGGTCATTCCGGCTTCTTGAGGTGTGCAAACGCTTTCCCGAATCTCCTATCCGCTCGGTCAGCACCTGCTCCACGAACATATGAATGTCCTCCGCATTAGGGTCAAACTCCAGAGCGCCGCTGTCCAGATCGGCAAGAATGCCTTTCAGACCCTCTATAATTTTTTCACTCTCGCTCTTTTCGATTATCCCCTGCTCCCCCAGCATTGTGGCATGGGCTATCGAACCCGCAATATCATGCCTGTACATTCTGCAATCAAAGGAAATAGACGAGTTAAAGTCATTCACCCTTGAATCGACTTCCTTGGAAAATCTCCCAGCCCACATCATAGCCATATTAAAACGCCCTCCTTAACAGAGCAGGAAATCAAAGGGGAAGTGAAAGTCCGCCTTTTGAAATTTCCTGCATTCCGTATAAAATTTTCAGATCAAATTATTCTTCGGCCGCGTCGGTCACATCGGCCGCGTCAGCAACGTCAGCAACGTCAGCCGTGTCGGCAGCATTGTCTGCCGTGTCGTCAACATTGACCGTATCGTTGTTTTCCTCACCGCCGCCCAATTGTGCCATAATAAGCGGCTCCTGTTCGGTGTAAAGCGCCGTTCCATGAGCGTATACCGAATACTCCAGCAGCTCCGCCGCTCCCACGCGCCTGTATCTTGACGAGCCTGCGTCATAAGTCATGGTGAGGATATCATTTTCCACATTTATTCTGCACTTGCTTCCCTCGCTGTCAAAAACATTTCCGTCAATGGTGTAGGTGCCCTCGGTATATATCGCGCCGAAATCATAGGCAGTATAGTAGATTACCTGCCCATCTTCGGTAAATTCATAAAATCTGTGAGCAGTCCCCCTGTCCGTTTCCACCTCTTCCGGACCTGCCTCGTCGCACCAAGCCCCCACAATGTCCGTTTTAAGGTGCAGATATTTTGTTTTATCCTCTCCCCCGACGCAGCCTGTGAATATTGCAAGTGATATCATCATAACAATTGCCGCAAGAATTATTTTCTTTGTTCTAAGCATTTTTTTGACCATCCTTTTTAATTAATAATTAATAGTTAATAATGACTGCACCGATCTCGTAAGCTTATTTTATTAATTATTAATTGTCAATTAAGTTTAATTTTTTCAGGCAATTTTTTTTGCCGCATTTTTATTATTGCCGTAACTTATTAAAATATCAATAGGCAAGAAACAAGAGAAACACCCTTGTTCCCTGCCATTGATCCAAGACATGACTTATGCTGTGATTTTGGGTTTTATGTGATTATTTTCTTTTCTGATCGAGCTTAGCCTTAACATGAATGGGCAAGCCGAAGATGTTGATAAATCCGCCTGCGTCCGACTGATCGTAAACATGATCCTCATCAAAGGTAGCGACCTCTTCATCGTAAAGAGTATAGGGAGAGGTGATACCCGCATTGATGATATTGCCCTTATAGAGCTTCAGCTTAACATCACCGGTAACAGTCTCCTGGGTCTTGCTTACAAAAGCGGTGAGCGCCTCACGCAGGGGAGTGAACCACTGGCCGTTATAAACAATGTCCGCAAACTTTATGGAAAGATAAGACTTGATACGTGCAGTTTCCTTGTCCAGGCAAATAGTCTCCAGCGCCTCATGAGCCTTGTAAAGAATGCTGCCGCCGGGGGTCTCGTAAACGCCTCTGGACTTCATACCCACAAGACGGTTCTCCACCAGGTCAACAAGTCCTATGCCGTTCTCGCCGCCCAGCTTGTTAAGAGCGCTGACAAGCTCCACGCCGTTCATTGTCTTGCCGTCAAGAGCGGTGGGAACGCCTTTTTCAAAGTGAATAGTAACATATGTTGCCTTGTCGGGAGCCTTCTCGGGAGATACGCCCAGCTCCAAAAAGCCCTCCTTGTTATATTGAGGCTCGTTGGCAGGATCCTCCAGATCAAGTCCCTCATGGGATAAATGCCAGATGTTCTTATCCTTGGAATAATTGGTCTCACGGGTGATTTTCAAGGGAATATCGTGAGCCTCGGCGTAGTCTATTTCCTCATCTCTGGACTTTATAGTCCATTCACGCCAGGGAGCGATTATAGCCATATCGGGAGCAAATGCCTTTATAGCCAGCTCAAAGCGAACCTGGTCGTTGCCCTTGCCCGTGCAGCCGTGGCAGATAGCGTCAGCGCCCTCTTTAATGGCGATCTCCGCAATTCTCTTTGCAATAATGGGACGTGCAAAGGAAGTACCCAGCAGATACTTGCCCTCGTAAACAGCCCCTGCCTGTACGGTGGGGTAAACATAATCCTGAATGAATTCCTCTTTCAGGTCCTCAATATAAAGCTTGGAAGCGCCTGTTTTCTTTGCCTTTTCCTCCAGTCCGTCAAGCTCGGTGCCCTGTCCTACGTCCGCGGAAACCGCAATAACCTCGCAGTTATTGTAATTTTCTTTCAGCCAGGGAATGATTATAGATGTGTCAAGACCTCCCGAATAAGCCAAAACGACTTTTTTGATATTTTCCTTATTGACAGCCATTGCAAAAACCTCCGTAAAATTTCAATCAATAAATT
>CAMWLD010000109.1 GCA_947175005.1 uncultured Ruminococcus sp.
GATTTCCATGAACATCTGAGAATACTGCTATTTTCATAACTAATCCTTCCTTTTTCTCTATGAATATTGCCGATTGTCTGTCATAACAGAAAACTATCATTGCAAATTTCGATTTATCTTAGTAATAATTATACATCAAAGCCGTTACATTGTCAATAGAAACGCCATAGCACTTTTGACTGAAAATATAAGTGCCATGGCGAAAACTTCTTTATGAGTACCCGTCTTTCGGGACGGCTTGTTGTTATGGGGCAGAGTTCATGAAAAAATATTACTGTGCAAATATCTCCATGAATTTGTCAAATGCCGCCATTCCCTCGGAAGTGCGCTTGTACACTCCTGCGTGCTCCAGTACCTTGGCAAACACTTTGCCTATTTCTTCCTTGATAATGTCGTGAACATTTTCCGCTGTAATCTCACGGCGTGCGGCAAATTCCTCCGCCCAGTCGGCGTGGATGCTCAGCTCGGGGTCGTTTCGCACTGCGTCAACGCCCCCTGTTACCAGCGCTTGCGCCAGGTGTTCGGTTTCATCTTTCAGCCTTGCGGGCAGCACTGCCAGTCCCATTACCTCGATAAGCCCTATATTTTCCTTTTTGATATGGTGCAGCTCGGCATGAGGGTGATATACGCCAAGGGGGTGCTCGGGAGTGGTGATATTATTTCGCAGTACTAAGTCCAGTTCGAAATTATCCCCGTTTTTGCGGGCAATGGGGGTAATGGTATTATGCGGCTCGCCGTCGGTTTCGGCATATATAAATGCTTCCTCGTCGGTATATCCCCGCCATGCGGTGAGAATTTTATCCGCAAGCTCAACAAGCCTTGCGCTGTCGGGAGAAGCTATGCGGATTACCGACATAGGCCATTTGACCCTGCCCACCTTCACATCTGCAAAGCCCTTGAGGGTATATTCCTTTTCAATGGGGGCGACCGCCATAGGGAACGTATACCGTCCCCCCTGGAAATGCTCGTGGGAGAGTATAGAACCGCCTACTATGGGCAGGTCTGCATTTGACCCTATCATATAATGAGGGAACTGCGCCACAAAATCAAACAGCTTCCCGAAAGCCGCTTTGTCGATAACCATGGGGGTGTGGGCAGTGTTGAAGAGTATGCAGTGTTCGTTGTAATATACATAGGGGGAGTACTGGAGGCCCCATTTTGCGCCGCCTATCTCCACGGGTATCACTCTGTGGTTCTGCCTTGCGGGGTGATTCACCCGTCCCGCATAGCCCTCATTTTCCGCACACAAAAGACACTTGGGATAGCCGCTTTGGGGGGCGTTTTTGGCGGCAGCGATCGCCTTGGGGTCTTTTTCGGGCTTGGATAGATTTATGGTAATGTCGAGTTCGCCGTATTCGGTCCCGGCTTTCCATTTGATATCCTTGGCAATTCTGTCGCGGCGGATATAGTTGGTATTGCGGCTGAAATCATAGTAAAAGTCCGTTGCCGCTTCGGGTGACTGGGCATAAAGCTCGGCAAATTTCGCTCTTACAACGGAGGGCGGCGGGGTAATACAGCCCATTAGCTTTGTATCAAAAAGGTCTTTATAAGTAACGCTGTCCTCGCAAAGTCCCTTTTCGCAGGCATACTCCAGCAGCCCCGACAAAATTTCGGGCAATTCCATTTCGGGCAGCTTGCTTTCAAGCACATTTTCGGGTTCGGTGAATTCGTCCCTTTGAAGAACCTCCAGCAGACGGTTTACGCAGTATATCTTGTCTCCGGGGTCGACCATTCCTGTTTTAACGCCGTAATTCACCAGTGCGGCAATGTAAGTGTCTACCATTATATCAATCTCCTTTTTGGAAATTTTTATTTATTAAAATAATTATAGCATACTTTTTGCATAAATTCAAGAGGCTTTATAAATTTCCCTCGACCGCAACTTTAAGAAAAATTTCACCGAATTTAAAATAAATCATTGCATTCGTCTGCAAAATGTGTTATAATTTTAAAAAACATAAAGGCGGTAAAACTATGCAGGAAACATTTGAAATAAAAGAAGATTTTTACATAAGCGGCAAGCCCTTTAAAATTATTTCGGGAGCTATCCACTATTTCCGCACCGTGCCCGAATACTGGCATGACCGTTTGGAAAAGCTTGTAAATATGGGCTGCAACACGGTGGAGACTTATATCCCATGGAATTTCCACGAACCCGAAAAAGGCAAATTTCTTTGGCAGGGCGGCAGGGATATTGAAAAATTTATCGAGACCGCGGGTGAACTGGGACTTTACATGATAATCCGCCCGTCCCCCTACATATGCGCCGAATGGGAGTTCGGCGGTCTGCCTGCATGGCTGCTGGCGGATAAAAATATGCGGCTGAGGTGCTCATATAAGCCTTATCTTGAAGCGATAAGGGAATATTACAGCGAGCTTATGCCGAGGCTTGTCCCACATCAGATAGACAGGGGCGGCAATATTATCATGGTGCAGATCGAAAACGAATACGGCTATTACGGCAACGACACTGCCTACCTTGAATTCCTGCGGGACACTATGCGGGAAATGGACATAACCGTTCCCTTTGTTACCTCCGACGGCCCCTGGAGCGAGCCTATATTCAAATCGGGAATGGTGGACGGTGCGCTGCCTACGGGAAATTTCGGCTCGGCGGCGCAGTGGCAGTTCGGGCAGATGAGGAAGTTTATGGGAGATAACAAGCCCCTTATGTGCATGGAATTCTGGAACGGCTGGTTTGACGCATGGGGCGAGGAACACCATACCACACCCCCTCAAAAGGCTGCAGAGGAACTGAATGAGCTTCTGAAGCTGGGCAGTCTTAATTTCTATATGTTCGAGGGGGGCACGAATTTCGGATTTATGAGCGGGCGAAACAGCGGCAAGGATACTGCTGACGTTACCTCCTACGATTACGACGCCCCTCTTACGGAGGACGGTCAGATAACCGAAAAATACAGGCTTTTCAAGGAAGTCATCTCAAAATATGCTCCCGTTCGGGAAATTCCTCTTACAACAAATATCAAATGTAAAGCTTACGGTGAGATAACCTGCTCGGGAAAAACTGATCTTTTCTCGGTTCTCCCGAAAATATCTGCTCCCGTTCATTCGGTCTATCCACTGACTATGGAGGAAACAGGGCAGAATTACGGCTATATCCTCTATCGGATTAATATGAAAAAAGGCGAGCCGTTAAACGAAATCCGCCTTGAAAATGCGGCGGACAGGGTGCAGTGCTACAGGGACGGAGAATTTCTGTACACGGCTTTCGGAGAAAATATTCACGAAAAATTCGAGCCTGCTGTGAAAAGCGGAGGCAGTCACATAGACCTGCTGTCCGAAAATATCGGCAGGGAAAATTTCGGCACGGGACTGGAAAATCAGCGCAAGGGCATTTCGGGAGGCGTGAAGATAAACGATCACCGGTGCTTCGGCTATGAAATATTCCCACTGCCTCTTGAAGATAAGGACATAGCCGCTATAGATTTTTCCGAGGGCTATTCGGAAAACCGCCCCGCCTTTTACAGGTTTGAATTTAATGCGGACGACCTTTGCGACACATTCCTCGATACCGCAGGCTTCGGCAAGGGCTGCGTATTTATAAACGGTTTTAACCTCGGGCGTTTTTGGGAAACAGGCCCTCAAAAGAGGCTGTATATCCCTGCGCCTTTGCTGAAAATGGGCAAAAACACGCTTGTTATCTTTGAGACCGAAGGAAAAAGCACAAACAAAATAACCCTGACCGATACTCCCGATTTGGGCTGAAAACTGCTTTAACCATACGCAAAAAATCCGGGCGGCTTACCTTTCAAACAGGTAAACCGCCCGAAATATTTAATCATCTTCAGTCCAATACTTCCTATCAAGGCTTCTGTACTGCACCGCCCTGCTGATGTGCTTCTTGCCTATTACCTCTTCGCCGTCCATATCCGCCGCCGTGCGGGCTACTTTTATTATACGCTCATACGCCCGTGCGGACAGACCCATTCGCTCAAACACGCCCTTGAGGGTCTTTGACGCCTCGTCCGTCACAGGGCAGACCTTGTGAAGGATGTCGGCGGTTATCATAGCATTGCAGGTAATATCCGTGCCCGCAAAGCGCTTTGCCTGAATCTCCCTCACTGCTTCTATCCGTTTTCTTATGGCAGCGGAGCTTTCGGACTTTTCCGAAGAGGCAAGGTGCTCATATTCCACGGGGGCTACCTCCACATGAATATCAAACCTGTCCAGCAGCGGCCCCGAAATTCGGCTTATGTAAGTGTGAGCGGTCTTTGCGGGGCATATGCATTTGCGTGTTGGATGTCCCCTGTAGCCGCAGGGACAGGGATTCATAGCCCCCACCAGCATAAAGCTGCATGGATAGGTGACAGTCCCCGAAGCCCGTGAAATAGTCACCTGCTTATCCTCCAAGGGCTGTCGGAGTATCTCCAGCGACTGCCTTGCAAATTCGGGCAGCTCGTCCAGAAAAAGCACCCCATTATGGGCAAGGGAAATTTCTCCCGGCTTCGGCACAGACCCTCCCCCCGAAAGCCCCGCAGGGGAAATGGTGTGGTGAGGCGAACGGAACGGCCGCCATGTAACAAGGGGATTATCCTTTGTGACAAGTCCGCATACCGAATGAACCCGCGTCGTTTCAATGGATTCCTTAAAACTCATTTCGGGCATTATGGTGGGCAGCCGCTTTGCCAGCATGGATTTGCCGCTGCCCGGAGGGCCTATCATAAGAATGTTATGTCCCCCTGCCGCCGCATATTCCAGAGCTTTTTTCGCCATATGCTGCCCCTTTACGTCCGCAAAATCCAGTCCCTCAAAATGCTCCCGTTTTGTCTGTACATATTTGGGCTGCGGCAGCAAGATCTCCCGCCTGTCAAAATGGGCAAGCACCTGTGAAACATTCTCCACTCCGTAAACAACGATACCCTCAACAACGCTTGCCTCAAAGGCGTTTTCCTCGGGGACGAAAACCGTGTCAAAGCCTATTTCAAGAGCCTTCAGCACCATAGGCAGCACGCCGTTCACAGGCCTTACGCTGCCGTCCAGCGCCAGTTCACCTATAAATGCAGCCCTTTCAAGATCGTCCTCAATATATCCCAGCGCTTTCATTATGGCTGCAAATATAGGCAGATC
Organism: uncultured Ruminococcus sp.; assembly: GCA_947175005.1. Lineage (GTDB taxonomy): Bacteria > Bacillota > Clostridia > Oscillospirales > Ruminococcaceae > Huintestinicola. The sequence continues at coordinate 5,089 of CAMWLD010000109.1, forward strand.
GTGCATACTTCCGGTCTTTTTCGTATCCGCAGGGGCAAGGTTCACCACTAAGTGCCCCTTGGGAAATTCCGCTCCGCAGCTGCGGAATGCCGCCTTGACCCGTTCCCTGCTTTCCTTAATTGCAGTGTCCCCCAACCCCACTATGTCGAACATGGGAAGACCCTTGCTTATCTCCGCCTCCACCGTTACACCGAAGGCATTCAGCCCGAAAAGTCCCAGTCCGTTTACCTTGGCAAACATCAGCTGTTACCCTTGTTCTTCTGTCTTTTCATTCTTACGTCAAGCCAGTGCAAGACCTCGTCGTAAGCCTCACTTTTGTTAAGCTCATTAAACACCTCATGGCGGCAGCCCTCGCATATTTTAATTTCCACATCGGAAAAGCCGTGAGACGTAAGTCCCTTGAATACCTGCATAACACCCTTGCCGTAGCCTCCTATGGGGTCTTCCCCTCCCGCCAGAAGCATTAAAGGAATGTCTCTGCGCACTTTCTTGTACCATGATCTGTCCGAGCAGTAATCCAGCAGCATAAACAGGTCTCTGAATGCAGAAGCGGTAAATACGAAATTGCACTTTTCATCATTCACATACTTGTCAACTATCATCTCATCTCTTGTCAGCCAGTCAAAATCGGTCTTATTGTTTTTAATACGCGAGCAGGCATAGCCGAACATCAGATTATTTATTTTCGGGGAACGGCTTTTTACACCGTGAAGAATGATCTCCGAGTCCGCCAAAAGCTTTGCCGCAGGCAGCGCAGGATTCGGCCCAACCGTGCCCACAATGACAGCGCCGTCAATTTCCGAGGAATATTTGGCCAGATAGCACCGCAGTATCAGCGAGCCCATGGAATGGCCGATAACATAATGAGGCAGTCCCTTAAAAAGTTTCCGCCCGATGACCGACGTCCTGTGCAGATCGTTTATCAGATACATCCAGCCGTTATGCACAGCAAAATATCCCAGATCGTCCTTGCTTGCAGCGGAATTTCCGTGTCCCAAATGGTCGTTTGCGATCACAGCAAAGCCGTGTCCGCAAAGAAAATCTATAAATTCCTCATATCTTTCTATATATTCGCACATCCCGTGAGAGAGCTGAATAAGCGCCTTTGCCTCGCCCTCGGGTCTGTAAACATAATAAGCAATATTGTCTGCCTTGTTTGAGCTGGGAAATGAACCTGTTGTTTTTGTAAAATTCATAAAAAGTCTCCTTAAAATTTATTAAATGCAGGGAAATTAAATTTTTCGGTATTTCTTCTTGCCTCTTGCCTCTGATATTCTTGCCTCTATTTGGGCATCACATCTGCCAGCGGATTGGATTCCAAAGCCGCGCGGACGTTTTCATTGGTCAGGTGAGTGTAAATTTCCGTGGTGGACACATTGGCGTGCCCCAAAATCTCTTTTAACACCATAGGGTCAACATTGCCGTACTGATACATAAGGGTAGCCGCCGTGTGCCGCAGCTTGTGGGTAGAAAGTCCTCTGCCCGAAAGCCCTATGCGGTCAATGGCAGCAGTGACTATCTGCTCCACTCTCCTGCCCGTTATCCGTGTTTTCCGCTTGGAGAGGAACAACGCCTGTTCATCGGTCTCGGGACGGGCGGCAATGCAGGCGGCGATTGCCTCGGCGCAGCCTCCGTTGATGTGAATGGTGCGCTCCTTGTTTCCCTTGCCCAAAAGCCGCAGAGTGCGGTCATTAAGGTCAATGTCGTTAAGGTTTATCCCCACAAGCTCGGAAAGCCGCATTCCGCAGTTGAGAAACAGCATAAGCATACAAAAATCCCGCTCGTAAAAATTATCCTCACGGCTCACCGAGGAAAGCAGTCTCCTGCCCTCGTCCAGATTCATATACTTAGGCTGCGCCCTTTTGGGACTGGGCACGTCAAGATTGAGCAGGGGATTTTTTGCCAGCGAAAAGCTTGAAAGCTTGCCGCTGCTTGCCGCCTTGTAAAAGCTTTTGAGAGCGGAGATTTTTCTTGCCCTTGTCTTGTCGTTGTTTTTCAGCTCCTCTGCGGAGTAGTTGAGGTACTCGTAAATATCCGCCAGCGTTATTTTTTCCACAGCCGAAAAGGGCACGTCCGCAATAATGTCGGGATTTTCCATTCCCAGCATATTTTCCTTTACATATCGCAGAAAAAGCCGCAGGTCGATGTAATAGGATTCTATTGTTTTTTCCGAGCGGTTTTTTATCACCCGCATATAGAAAATATATTCCAGGAGATAGTCCGGGCAATCCTTCATATCTGTTGCCATTTTTATCCTTCTTTCATTTTGTTGTTTTCTTTGCTTTTATCTTTTTTATTTATTTTACCACTTGTCTGTTAACTGCGTAACTGCATCAATGGA